>NZ_BAABCW010000014.1:0-103342 GCF_039539305.1 Aquimarina addita
TACAACACCAAAAGAAGACATACTGAAATCGGAAAAGTACCTCCAAATCAAATATTTTATCAAAAACAAATGGCTTCTTAGAAATTAAAAATATCTTTATCCTGTCCTAAGCATTGGGAGTATCATAGCAGAACAGTCTATACTATTAGGTAGTCCACATGTTTGTAATAAATTATTAAAACAAGCTTTTGAAATGCGTAAAATTAATTATAATAAAATTATGATTATTAAAGAAGTATGCTAGCAAAAAATGGTTAAATTTTATTTATTTTTTGTCTCATTTCTTTATTATCTGCTGGCATTTTCTCGTTCATAATTTATCAACCATTTCTTTCGTTCAATTCCCCCGCCATAACCAGTCATTTTTCCGTCTTTTCCAATTACTCTATGACAAGGTATAATTATAGAAATTCTATTATAACCATTTGCAGATGCAACTGCTCTAATTGCTTTTGGGTTGTTGATTTTTTCTGCTTGTTTTTGATAGGTTGTCGTTGTTCCGTATTCTATTTGTTGTAAACAGTTCCAAACTGAATTTTGAAAATCAGTTCCTGGTGTTTCAAGTTTTACATCAAATTTTTTTCTTGTACCTTCAAAGTATTCTTTAATTTCTTTCTTGGTTTGTTTGATATGTTCGTTTCCGCCCGAAATAATATTTGCATTTAGTAATTTTTGCAAATCTTTAAATTCTGTTTCGAGCATTCTTCTGTCCACAAATTCTAATAAACATATTCCGTTATCAGTTGCACAGATAAACATAGGTCCTAAAGGTGTCGTGAGTCTGTTTATGAGGATTATATTTTTATCTTTAATTTGCTTTGGTGATTTACCTACGAGTTTTTTAAAAGTATAGCCAAAACCACTTAACGATTCGTAACTCGTGTCAAAAGCAGTATGTGTAGCATTTTTTCCTTTTTTTAATTCTTGAAAGGCATTGTTTATTCTATACATTCTTTGATATGCTTGAAAAGTCATACCATAATTATTCTTGAACCATCTACGTACCACCTCTGGACTAATTCCTCTTTGCCTTAATTGAAAGTCGGTTATTTTGTCTTTAGAGTTTTCTTTTACCAAAATAATTGCTTTCTCAACTTGTTCAGGTGCTTGATTTGCATTTTCTGTTGGTTTACAGATTTTACAAGGTCTGTATCCATTATCCAAAGCCTCTTTAAATGATGTATAAAACTCTACATTTTCTCGTTTTGGTTTTCTTGCTCTACACGTAGCAATGCAAAAAACAGAAGTTGTTTTTACTCCTACAAAAAAAATACCAACAAAGCTTTGTTCTCTATCTATGAGAGCTTGATAATATGTTTCGATTTTAGTGTGGTCTGTAATTAGCATTTTAAAAGATAGACTTAAATGAATTTTGGTTTAAAACAGTTTGTACAGTTTCTTCAAATGTATTGTACATTTTGTCAAAAAGGAAATTACCCATACTTATTCGTTTTACTCCTAGCTTTGTCAATGTATCAAAGTCCGGAAGGTCAGGCATACACATTACATTAATTGGTAAAGTTGTGGAGTTTACAATTGTTTTAATATCATTTTCTTTCTCAACGCAAGGTGTAAAAATTCCATTTGCTCCAGCATTTTGATAAAGTTGAATTCTTTTTTTTGTTTCTTCAATGATATTTTCTTGAAGCAAGATAAATGTATCTGTTCTTACGTTTATAAAAACGTCAACATGTTCCTTTTCTAAATGTTCCTTTATTTCTGTTAGTGTCTTAGTAAAATCACTAGGGTTTAATAAAATTCTTTTCTCATTCATAACCACACTATCTTCAATGTTAATGCCAGTAACTCCTAATTCTACTAAACTTTTAATATGCCTGACAATTTGTTTTGGATTACGGCTGTATCCTGATTCTAAATCAACTGACAAAGGTAAATTTGTGTTGAGTGCAATTCGCTTTACAAAATATTCTAGTTCAGAAAATTCCATTTCTTCTCCATCATGATATCCTAAAAGTTGAGCAATTGCAGAACTTGAAGTTCCAATTGCCTGAAAATTTAATTTTTCTGCTGTTTTAGTACTTGGTACGTCCCAGACATTTCCGATTAATAAAGGTTTTTTCTGATTGTGTAAGTTTTTAAATTCCATCTTCTAGTTAAGATTTAGTGATATATTTAAAATTGTTCTTGTATTCAGACTCAAATTTTTTTCATTGTATCCTGCTCCAACGCATACAGGAAGTCCGATTGAACCCCAGTTGAAGCTATAATTAAGGAAAAAGCAAAGACCAGTTGTATAAGTGAATGAATCCGAAGACAATAATTGTTTTGGTACATAGGTTACTTCTCCAAACCAATTGGTGTGTAATGTCAAATTTCTATCCAGTTTTTTTGTTTTTATTGTAGTTCCAAAAAATGTATAAAATCCATAAATGTCATTGTTATTTATGAACGTTGCTAATTCGATAAAATTCGATGCAAGTGATAGTCCAAGTCCAAATGAAATGACTGGACTATATGATATTTGTTCTTGACTGAAATTGTAATTTACGACTTGTGGTGTTCTTAAAAAGACACTTGATTTCAGCTCTTGTCCGATTGTTACAATTGGCAACAATATTATGAATAGAAGCGAACATATTCTTTTGTGTAATTTCATAAGGCAAAGGAATACTTAAGAAATTTGTTCAGCAACCGAAAATTAGACGAGTATTTTTTTTCGCTTGCACGTAATGGACTTTTGTATCAAACGTAGCTTGCAAAAAGGCACTAACTTTTCGGATTAACACAGAGCCAAATTTTTCTCTTTCAAAAGCCAAATTAAAAGATTTTGCGGACCTTGTTACAAGCTCTAAATCCTGAATTAAGAACCAAAAATGTATTAATTATAGCCATTGTGGTTGTTGCACACCCTAAAATGCTAGTAGATCAGGTGGTTTTAAGGTTATGATCATTTGTAAGATGTTGATATTCAATATCAATTTTCATTTAAACAACTAAAAATCATATCCTCTTGTGGAAAAGGTTAGTTGTGTAACGGTTGCTGTTGTTGTGCGTAGTGTTTTTTAATTTTTTATGTATTTTAATAACTTTATTTCATTACAATTAAACTCTTCTATTGACTTTCCTAAATATAATTCTTCAAATTTTTTAATTAAGTCAAAAACAATAATTGTTTCATCTATTTCTTCTTGATTTTCTCTTATTTCTTTTTCAAATAGAGTTTGTGAACCTTCAGAAAATATTCCATCTCCACATTCTTTTGCACAAATAAATTTACCATTTATTCCTAATGCAAATCCAAAAACCATAACTCTATCATCATAAGATTTTGAGAAAATTTCGCAGTCAGAAAACTCTTTTAGGAAATTTTTTCTGATTTCGTCATTATGAATCATTTTATATGTTATTCCATTTCCAAAAATGATTGTTCCATTATTGATTTCTCCAATAAATAAATCTCTCACAATTCCTGTTTCACATAAATCGGTTTCATTAGAAAAATCGTGATGTTCAATTTCTAAAACAGTCGTTATTGATTCAATTTTTATTTCTGTTACTTTCTTATCTTTTAAAAAGATATAATCAGTTATTTGAGACATTCTTTATTTTTTAATGTTCGTTAAGATACATCGTTTATACAAAATAAAGATGTGAAATGGATATTAGTCAAAGTAGCCAGAAAATTATTAAGTCGGATTCATGCGATTATAAAAACAGAAACACCTTATCAAATAGGCGTGATAAAGTAAAAAATAACATAAGCCTTAAAACTCGAAAATACTTTTGGTACAAAATTAGTTTTGGGCAAGCGCATCTGGACAGATAGGACAACTAAACAATTTGAGTGAAATTCGATGAGTTATCACATTTTATAGCAAGTTGCCTTGTTAGCTAATCATAATTATAGAGATGCTGGTGGATCCGCAAGCGGATACCGTATATAGGATGCGGAGTTATTTATAGGTTGAGTCTTGAAATATTGACAACGCTTTAATTGCGTTGCTAATATTCTAACACTCTAAAATCATCATCATAATGAAATAAATCAAATAAAAAAATATCGTAAATTTATCTTAAGACTTGGGAAAGGGCTTTACATAGGATACATTGTTATGCAACGTTATTTTTTATGACGGATATAAATCTTTCCGCCATATTTTGGTACTTCTTTAATTTTAACACCTTTTATTTTCTTATCGATTGTTTTAATTAATTTCGTGTTAATATCCTTAAGTGCATCTTTTACAGGTTTAGCCGTATTCTTACTTTCGTGTAGTTCTAAAATCAAAACGTCTTCGTTAAATTTTAACACAACTCCATCAATATCAGTAACTATTCTTTTCTCCGGTGCTAAAGAGTAATTGTAAATTTTTATTCTTGAGATACAAATTAGAACTGTTCCTTCAAATTTTCTATAAGCAGATTGTTTTAATTGGTTTAATTCGTGTTTCCTATCCAAATATTTCTCAGAAACTATTGCTTTATCTAAATTTTCTTTAAGTGGGTTTAAACCAGCAACCTTCACTCCAAAATAATCATATTTTTCAATAGAGTGATTGTCAATGTCAAAATGATATTTTGGGTCTAAGTGATAACGTAATACAGCCCAAAGTATATTTTTGAATATGGGTAAGTTTTTATTTAATAAGGCTTTTCTAATATTAGAAGAAATGTGTTTTCGGATTGGGTTTTTAAAATCTGTTTTTTGTGCTTCTGTAATTGGTAGTTTATTCAAATTGGCATCGATTAAATCATTGATTTTTTTAGTTTTATTAAATTCATTAGATGCAGTTCCGATAATTTGTCCAATCGTAATGTTTCCAATATTATAGATGAAAGTTGAAAAGTGTTTAATGTCAAAATTATCTTCTATATAGAAATCAATAACTCGTTCATCTGTAAATGGGTTTAAGTCCATTGATGCGTTAACACCAGTTATTCCTTTTTTTACAGTCAAAATTTGTCTAGTGGCATTTGAGATTTCTTCAAAAACCATATTTTTTTTATCTAGTTGAATTCTTAGAAAATGATGTAAGTGGCAAACTGTAGGATTATATAACCCATTCTCTATGGCTTGATTAAGGTTTTTGACTACATCTGTTCCAATTGTTTTCGATGCATTTATTTCATAAGACCTTTGGTGGGTTTGACTCTTAATATTTAGATATAGATTATCGCATAGTATTGAAATGAGTGGTTCCAATATGATTGAAATCCTTTTATTTTGATATTTATTTTCAAACGAGTCTAATGATAAAACTGTGGAAAGAATGTCTATACTTAAAGGTAGGGAGCTATTTCTAGAATCTAATGCAATCATCGAAATATCCCTTAGTATAAAATAGATGTTTTTTAATTGAGATATTTGATTTGAACTTGCAATTATTTCGTTTTCTTCCTCTGGTAAAAGTAAGAGTCTATATATTTTTAGTAGCTCGTTTTGTCTTGTAACACGTCTTCTGAATGTTTTATAAATTCTAATAAAACTTATGATATGATGAAAACTTACATAGTCAAAATTAGGAATTACTTCTTCCGACCATTTTCTAAGTCTAGTATCCCTAATACAATTTAATAGCTTTCTTTTGAAAGATTTATTTTGGATACAATGAAGAAGAATTGTTTTTTCATCACCTATGGTGTTTTTACAATGGCCAAAATTAGAAAGTAAAATCCAGGTTTTAATTATATCATTTCCAAAATATTTAGCTCCATCTATTGTGATATTCCCTTGAGCGTTAGTTGTTCCTTTAAAAGTATTTTCAATTAATTCTGATATCACACATTGCAATATTAAATAATCAAATCTACTGTGATTAGAATTTTTAAAAGCGTGGGAAATTAAACCTAAATGAGCTGTCTTTTTTTGCCTATCTATTTCCTTAACATCCATGTAATGTTGATATAGTTTAGCACTTAAATCAAGGAAGTTTACTGTAACTTTTCCTAGTATTGGAATATCTTCCTTTATTCTCATTTATTTAATTCTAATGTTGTCTAACGGCTAGTGTATGGTTTATTAGCTATCTCGTAGGGAGTAGCTATGAACTATACACCTCTTTGCTGTGCTTTAGTGATTTTATTCTAAAATAGTAAATCATCTGAATTATTATAATCATTAAGCTTTTCTTCTTCCTTATTTTCTGATGTTTCACTATGATCAATTGATGAATTAAACCTTTCATAGATACCAGAAACTGTTTCTTGAATCAAAGTTAGTTTTTCAATATTATCTGCTTGACTAAAATCCTCGAACGTCGAAGTAAGTTTCAATCTCTTGGGAATTAGTTGTATTAAATAGTCAATAACAGGTTTAAAGTTGACATCATTAGAAACAGTAATGGTAATTTGGTTTTTGATAATTGTATCACCAAAAAACTCAATACTTAAATTATTCTTTTGAAATTGATTATTTACATTTATCATGAGTTGAGAAGTTTTTTAATGTTATACTTTCTTGATCTCATATCAAATATTGATTTTCCTCCATCAAGATTATCAATTATCAATTTTTGAAAATCTTTATTTTCTAAGAATAATTGACTGTATGAAATTTGACCACTTGTATTCTCTGCCAAAATAATTGATTCTGCGTCTCCATAGACTACAATTGAAGGATTATGAGTGACTAATATTATTTGTTTCAAAAATTTGAAATCTCTTAGTAAATTAATTAGATCTTCATTTTTGAAAGTGTTACCTAAATTGTCTTCAGGTTGATCAATCATTACAACCTTACACTTTTCATAATGTAAAATTGTTTTCAAATACATTTCAGCGTTGAATCCAGGTGACTTGTTTTTTGAATTTCCATTTCCACCGTAGTCCAAGTATGTTCTTGGGGCATCATAATTATTTAAAATCAGTTTTGTCTCTTTTTTGAGTTTCTGTATTAGACGATCTTCAGTATATTCTTTATAATCTTTAAGGTTATTGTTATCTCTAACTAAGACTAAGTAATTTTCATAAATAGATTTCTCTATTTCACCGCCATTTATGCAATTAGTAATACCTTGTCTTAACTGATCATTATTTTCTATTTCTAGAATCAGTTTTACGGATTCAGTAACTTTAATTTCTTCCTTATTATCACATTTAAGTTGTTCTAAAATCATACAGGATTCATCAAACTCTAAAGCTTGTTTGAATAATGTTTTACAAGTCGTTAATAGTGATTGTTTTCTGCTGAGAGCCTCTTTTTTTGCTCTTGAAGCTGATTCCAAATTATTGTTTTTTTCATCAAGAACTGTTTTAACCCCTTCAATAAAATGACTAATCGATTCATTTGTGAGCTTCTTTTGAAGTATTAATTCTTTTTTAGTTTTAATAAGATTCTCAAAAGATTCTACAACTGTGTTTTCACTATTATTGAACTCGAATATTTCATCATTCTTTAGGCTGGAAATATTATTTGAAATATTTTCTAATAACCTTTCTTTTTCTGTAAGGTCTATAAGTTCAACCGATGGTGTAAATTCGACAAAATGAAATTTATCATTTGTCATACTTTCAAAATCCCCCTCGTGTATTATAAAATCTTTGCGATATGAAGAATTGAATCGGTCAAATCTATTTTTGAACGTTTCAAATTCACTTAATAAATTGTTCTTAGTTGATTGTAATTTCTCCTTAGCCTCCGAAAGTTGATTTTCCCTTCCTGAGTCAATAACTAACTCTTTTAAATCACCAGTTTCGAAGTATTTAACAATGTCACCTTGATTAATGTAAATAACTTCATCATCGTTAAAAGGTAGTGTTAATTGAGGAGTTTGACTATTTGATGCCTTAATTAAAACTTCTGAATCATTACAGTTATATTTTTGGAAGTCATGCTTATTATTTCCTATTTTTTTTCCGATCAAATTAAAAAGAAGACTCTTACCCGATGAAGCTCCGCCTATAATAACATTTAGATTAGGGCTAAACTCGATATTACAATCATCAACATCTTTAATGCCTTTTATCTCTATTGTAGAAATGTGCTTTTTTACATTTTTTAAAAGGTCAACTTCCTGTTGTTTTCGGATTCTAGATTGTGGGTCAATAAAGGCAAATCTTAATGTTTCAAAGGTAGGTTCACCTTTTAGACAATAAAATTCGTGGGTAGCACCATTTTTTGGATTCGGATATATATCACAATTATGATTGTCTGAGAAATTTATGAATGCCTCATCTTTCTTATTTCGAAAATCTGGGTCTTTTAATTTATCAAACTCTTGCTGGTGCCGTAATCTATGCTTTTCTTTTACTTTTTCATGAGCACATTCCATTAGTAAAACCATTTCTTGTGCCTTTCTAATGTCAGCGTCTTTATAGGCATCAATAATATTTTTGTGCCCTCCGGCATGTGGTATGTAGAAAAAATGGTATGGTTGAAATAATTCAAAAATTTCATCTTCTGAGACACTCCGTTCTTTGATATTTGTTTCAGTTAAATGATTCTCAATTATAGATGCAATTTCATTTGCTTTTTCTGTTGTTGTTTCATCGAAAATTAATAGAGTATGATAAGTCAGAAAACTATCATCGTCTTGTTTGACTTTAATATCGAATTCACAACCTACCAGTAATACAGGATCTCCATTAGTAAAATTGTCATAGTAGTTTTTGTAAGCTTCAGCGTTTATAATATTGTGATCAGTTAATGAAAAAAGTTTGACTTGGTTTTCAATTAGTTTCTCTTTAAGGATGTCAATATTAAAGCTACCATCGTAATCCTTAGTTTTAGTCTTATTACTAAAGTCAGAGTGAATATGTAAGTCGACTTTAAACCAGTCGGAATAAATTTTATTCATTTTCTAATATTGATGATTTCTAGCATGAAGCATAACATGAATATATAGTTACCACGATAACCATATAACCTCGATATCAAGAATATAGTTACCATTTCAACCACTAATCTACTGTAAACATTCTACTTCACCTTACGGGAATCCGCAGTGTCAGTTTTTATTATTGTTATATGAGATAAAGCTAGTCCTTATAAAACGATTATAGACAAGTATACATACCTGTTTTATAAACAGGAGGATTTTAAATGTTATTATGGTTTATGACCTAGTAAAGAATAACAACCTACAAACGGTTATTAATTTCTTAATTCCTATCTTTCTTATCTAAACCTTCAAAGAAACTGACCTAAACGCTAACTATAAAGTATTGGACATTTATGGAAAAAATAATAATCAATTGTAACGATTGTAATCATAAAATGCGGATCCCTAAGCATAAAAAAATAACTTTTAGCTGCCCTAAATGTTCTTGTCCTATGGCATATGATGGCACTCCACAACCCATTAAGATCAAAAAGAGCCGCTTCTATATTATTGGAGGTATCATTGTACTAGCGATTGCTTATTTTTCATTTTTTGATGATTATTTTAAATACCTACAGGTAAAAAGTGAAAGAACAGAAGTGGTCTGTAATCAATATGCCTATAAATTTCCGGATGGATATTTTATAGAAGAAGTAGCCATGATTAAGTTCCAGACGACCAGAGATATTGAACACGTGAAGGATTTTATGAATACCTATCCTGATAGTAAAGAATATAAAGAAGTTGAAGATTTTAAGAATCAATTATGGGCATCAGAAATTAAGAGATATGACTCTATTGTAAATGTTAATACCGGGTTTGACAAAGAGGCGGTTTCATTTTTTAGAAATTTGTTACTGTATATGCGAGATCAAAATAATACAGAAATACAGCTTGATTTACAAGGGGATGTAGAAGTAAAGGATTTTGAAGAATATCCGGAAGAAGTAATTACATTACTGGATATGCAATTTAAGGCAAGCGAAAACAGAACCGTTACCGATAATATAGCCGCTATAAAAAAACATTACAGGCGAGGAAATATTCGTTCTTATGAAAGAATTATTACCAACTCTATTGAAGAGAGTTTTGAGAATGTATTGTCAGAAAATTTTATAAAGATTGTAAAAGAAGGCTCCTCTGATACCGGAGTGGCGATTAAGATTACCTATCATATTAAAAATCAGGAATACGGTAATCTGGATGCACAAGAAGATGAAGGAACAGGAGTTCCTAATATATGGGTATATGGTAAGGATGGTGCAACAAATGGGTTTATCTCTTATATCATAGGAGTATCAATAGCTTATGATTTTAAGATGGCGATTCCTGATACTCAGTTTACCTATGCTTTTAGTCATAAGACAAACGCATTGGATGATATCAATAATGTTGCCAATATAGAAGATGGATATCAACGAATGACAGAGCAAAATTTTTATAATTATGCGAATGATATCTCTGTAAAATTTGGGTTGACCAATATTACTTTTTGTGATTGTGTACTTGCCAGAAAGGTATTTACTAAGAAGATGGAGACAAATGGTGCTGATATAAAAGCATTGCAGCGAGAATATATTGGGCTTCAGAATACGTGTGAAAAATTTAGTAGAAATAAATCAGAAGCTGAATTAGAAGTTCTTAATAAAGAAGCAGAAGCATGTGGAGATCAAGAGAAAGAAAATGATAAGGCCGTCTAATGAGACGACCTTACTTCTGTTAAAGACAGAAACAAGTACGGGTACGAGGATCAATTATCCCTCCAAATTCGCATTCTGCAGCACAATCAGTACTATCACCATATCGTATTCCTCCATTAATAGTTTTTTGTTCTGTTTTAGATAAAATTGTACCTAACTTTTTTAAATCTTTCATAATTAAAATATGTATAAATAAATTTTTAGTGAACATTTAAAGACACTCACTTTTTGTGTCTGTTCTTTTTAAAAGAATATGATTCTAGCCGCAAAACCTTGTTGTATTAGGTTGTACGTTCTATAGAACTTCTTGTTGTGGTTCAGTTTCTTCATAAGCATAAGAAGCACCATGTACATCTTTAATAAAAAATCAGGAAGTTGAAATAATGAGTGTAACGCTACAGGTACTTCCGCTATCACATGACTGATATTAAAGTTTGATAAAACATTATTGATAATATGTAGACTCAGGTAGGAAGGATTACTTTGTATCTGAAAGCTTAGTTGCTCAGAATCTATTGTTGTTTTATCCTTTTGGAGCAATGTATCTATCATATAGATGAGTGGGTTTTTTGATTTGTGTGCTTATTGAATTTTTCAGACCATATACCGTATACTCTTAATAGCATACCCTAGGGGAATGTTACGTTTTTTTGTAAAAAAAATAATAGTTAATAATAAAAGAGAAGCGCGGGGAAATATAGCATAAGAATTAAAAGTCCAATAAACAGATGAATAATTATATTTGCACAATTTTAAGACAGTATGAGTATTACATTAGTATCTTCTCCCTTGCAGGGGTTTACAGACTTTCGGTTTCGGAATGCTTTTAACAGCTATTTTGGTGGGATTGACACATTTTATGCACCTTATATTCGTTTTAATAATAAACTCATTATAAAATCTTCGTATCAAAGAGATTTACAACCAGCTAATAATACTGTGGATCATCTGATTCCGCAGATTATGACAAACGATGCTGAAGAATTTTTGTTTGTAGTCAAATATATTCAGGAGTTAGGATATACAGAGCTCAATTGGAATCTGGGGTGTCCTTATCCTATGGTGACTAAACGCGGTATGGGCTCCGGGCTTATCTGTAATCCAGAAAAAATAGATCATATTCTGGATCGTGTACACTCAGAAACGGATATTACAGTATCGATGAAAATGAGGATGGGGTATGAGCATAGTGAGGAGATTCTGGAAGTGTTTCCGATTTTAGACAAATATCCTATTAAAAATGTAGCGATTCATGCACGGATCGGTAAGCAGTTATATAAAGGAGGAGTAGATTTGGAGTCTTTTCAGCGATGTCTAGATACGACTCATCAAAAACTTTATTATAATGGAGATATTACTACGGTTGCCGGATTTAAAAAAATGCAGGAACGCTTTCCTGTGATTGATCATTGGATGATAGGGAGAGGACTGATCGCAGACCCTTTTTTACCTGGTATGATTAAGAATAATACAACGTCTTATCCAGAGAACCGATTTGAAATATTTGAAAAATTTCATGATACTATTTACCAACAATATGATGCAGCACTTTCCGGACCTACACCGATTAAAATGAAAATGTTAGGTTTCTGGGAGTATTTTGCCACCTCTTTCCCGAATCCACAAAAAACATTTAAGAAAATAAAAAAGGCAGGTAACCCCAGAGCCTATCGATCTGCTGTAAAAGAGATTTTAAACGCAGTCTAGTTATGTTTTTAGTGGTTGCTGCTTTCTAATGTATTCTTAATAATTTTTTAAAAAAGTTAAATAAAAACTAAAACAGAAAGTCAGGGTTCGATTAATTGATTTTTACTTGTTTAATAAGTGTGTTGCTACTTATAATATAGGAGTAACACATAGACACAATCATTTTATAAACATTAATCTTTATCAATTATGAAAACCAATTACAAATTTCTCCTTTTTGTTGTGCTTCTATGTATTTCTAACATAGCGACGGCACAAATGGCACGAGTTCAGGTAATCCACAATTCTGCTGATGCTGCTGCAGCATCTGTGGATGTATATTTAAACGAAGTGTTACTTTTAGATGATTTTAATTTTAGAACAGCATCTCCTTTTGTAGATGCACCAGCAGGCGTACCTTTACATATAGAGGTATTCCCTTCTAATAGTATGGATTCTTCAGGAACTCCTGTGTATGAACTTACCGAAACTTTAGCGGATGGCGAGACTTATGTATTAGTCGCGGACGGTATTGTAAGTAGTACAGGATATTCACCAGCACCAGCCTTTGGATTACAAATTTATGATATGGGATCAGAGACCGCGGCAGTAGCTGGTAACACAGATGTGCTTGTACACCACGGATCAACAGATGCCCCTACAGTAGACGTAAATGTACAGGGTGGTGGAGCCACTTTAGTAGATGATATCTCTTACACAGAATTTGCAGGTTATTTACCATTATTGACTGATGATTATGCAATTAATGTGTCTACGAGTGATGGTACAACAATCGTAAAAGCATACGATGCTCCCTTAGCTACATTAGGTCTTGAAGATGTTGCTTTAACCGTTGTAGCAAGTGGGTTTTTAGATCCTTCTGTAAATAGTGATGGAGAAGCTTTTGGCTTGTTTGTAGCATTGCCAGCAGGTGGAGATTTGATTCCTTTACCAGAAAGTACTGCCAGAGTACAGGTGATTCATAATTCTGCAGATGCAGCAGCAGCTTCTGTAGATGTATATTTGAATGAATCATTGTTATTAGATGATTTTAATTTTAGAACAGCCTCTTCTTTTATTGATGCACCAGCAGGCGTACCTTTAAATATCGAGGTATTTCCTTCTGATAGTATGGATTCTTCAGGAACTCCTGTATACTCAGTGACTCCTACCTTAACGGCTGATGCAACTTATGTACTGGTAGCAGATGGTATCGTGAGTAGTACAGGGTATTCACCAGCACCAGCCTTTGGATTACAAATTTATGATATGGGATTAGAGACAGCGGCAGTAGCTGGTAACACAGATGTGCTTGTACACCACGGATCAACAGATGCCCCTACAGTAGATGTAAATGTACAAGGAGGTGGAGCTACTCTAGTAGATGATATTTCTTACACAGAATTTGCAGGTTATTTACCATTATTGACTGATGATTATGCAATTAATGTGTCTACCAGTGATGGTACGACAATCGTAAAAGCATACGATGCTCCCTTAGCTACATTAGGTCTTGAGGATGTTGCTTTAACCGTTGTAGCAAGTGGGTTTTTAGATCCTTCTGTAAATAGTGATGGAGAAGCTTTTGGCTTGTTTGTAGCATTGCCAGCAGGTGGAGATTTGATTCCTTTGCCAGAAAGTACTGCCAGAGTACAGGTGATTCATAATTCTGCAGATGCAGCAGCAGCTTCTGTAGATGTATATTTGAATGAATCATTGTTATTAAATGATTTTAATTTTAGGACAGCCTCTCCTTTTATTGATGCACCAGCAGGCGTACCTTTAAATATCGAGGTATTCCCTTCTGATAGTATGGATTCTTCAGGAACTCCTGTATATTCAGTGACTCCTACCTTAACGGCTGATGCAACTTATGTATTGGTAGCAGATGGTATTGTGAGTAGTACAGGGTATTCACCAGCACCAGCCTTTGGATTACAGATTTACGATATGGCCAGAGAGACCGCAGCAACCGCAGGTAATACTGATATTCTTGTGCATCACGGAGCTACAGATGCTCCTACAGTAGACGTAAACGTACAGGGTGGTTCGATCTTAGTTGATGATATTTCTTATACAGAATTTTCAGACTATTTAGAATTAGCGACTGATGATTATTTTATTAATGTATCTACCGCCGATGGTGCTACTATCGTACAAGGATATGATGCTCCCTTAGCTACATTAGGTCTTGAAGATGTTGCTTTAACCGTAGTAGCAAGTGGGTTTTTAGATCCTTCTGCTAATAGTAATGGAGAAGCTTTTGGCTTGTTCGTAGTATTGCCAGCAGGTGGAGATTTAATTCCATTACCTTCTAATACATTAGATATAAGAGAGTTTGCTAATGTAGACGCATTAGTAGTATATCCTAATCCATCTGTAGCAGGCGACCTGTTTGTTAGATTACCTCAAATAACGACTGATATTGATGCGACAATTTATGATATGACAGGAAGAGCAGTACTAAGAGCATCTCTTTCTGAAGAACTTACGAAATTAGATGTGAGTACATTAGAAAAAGGAATGTATATGATGAATCTGAATAAAGGAAAGGATTCTTTTGGAACGATGATCTCTGTGCAATAAGATTATTATCAAAGTTATAAATTGTAAGCCTGTGATTTTTAAAGTCACAGGCTTTTTTTAGTTCAATCAAATTTGCTGAGACACTGATTCAGGTAAAGTATTTGGATGATTAGCAATCTAGCTTCACGATTCAGGATGAAAAAAATCCTGTTGTTGAATCTTCCCATACAGCGATCCTGATCCGCATATCTGACGGTGATGTTTAAAGTGATTTAAGGAATAGAGGAGGGACCGGTATATTTATAGTGTCCTATTATCTTATAATCAAAAAGACAATCAGATAATTCTTGTCCGCTGCCTATATTATGTACTATTAAATACCGCTGTTGGTCCTTTGATTTTTTATCCACGACTAACCCTATATGGGTAATAGCACCTCCCAGATTCCAACATACAATATCACCGGGCAGATAATCTGAAGCATTGGTAGATATCGGTTTTGTTTTCCCAAATCGGGAGAAGTAAGTCATAAGGTTGGGTACTCTTCTATGATCAATATTTTTATCTGTGCCAGAAAGTCCCCAGATTTTTGGATAAGTACTAAAATGAGCCTTCATATCCTCGTGTACCTCTTTTTGTAAATCGATACCTAGTTTTCTGTAGGCACGAATCACCACATCGGTGCAAACTCCTACGTGATCCGGAACATCACCATTAGGATATCCTATAGAAAAATAAGAAGGATTATAGGTCACTTGTTGTTCTGTTAAGGCTAAGGCTGCATTAGATAATTTGATATTAAAATTCTGTTGTGCAATGATACATTGCCAGGATATAAGTGTCAGAAGAACAGAAGTGCAGATCTTTTTTATCATATATTTATATTTTTTGCTAAGTTTAACATATTTTAAATTTTCATATTCAAGAAAAATCCTACAGTAAAATTCATTTAATTTAATGTTTTGTCTTTCTCTTTGCGAATTATGTATATTTAACTATAGTATACTAATGTATCATTTTTTTTAGACCCGTAAACTCATTTTTTCGTAATTTTGTTGTTGGCACTTAGGGGAAAAGGGTGTCAAAATAATTTTCTACTACGATCAACTTATGGGGGCAAGGTTGTTTTTATCAATCGCATTTTGTATACATTTTAGCGTTTTTGCGCAGAAAATTGATGTTAATTTCGCAAAGAATGGAGTACTGGTGTTTAAAGAGTTAGGTATGTTTTCGTCGAATATAATCGACTTTGACGTATTAGACGAACATAAAATTAATGTACTGTTTGAATCTGATGTGAATCGGTATTTAGTTCGCTTTAATGAAAATGGTACTCGCAATGTGGTTTTTGATACAAGCCATAACACTATAACACACGAGTTAATAAATCCTATTGCGATGAGCTCTGCTATAGATGGTGGTGTCTTAGTTTTATCTGATGTCTGGAAAGAGAATAACTGGGTGCTTACGATCCGTAAATATCAGGATAATGGTTATTTAGATCAGAGTTTTGGTGTTGAAGGATTGTATGAAAATAATATTCTGGATAATCAAGATAATAATTTTGGTCAACATATGTATATGTCGTCAAAAGGCGAAATTATTATCGTTGCCAGAGTAAGCCAGTTCCATATGGTCAAAGAAACCGAGAAAATTGCCATCATCAAAGTGTCTGAATCGGGAATAACTACCTCTACTAAATTATATGATGATCATCATTTTAATTTAAATTGTTCAACCATGCGCAATGATCAATTACTTGTCGCATATTCTGAGTCTATGGATAATGGTGCAGAAAGAGCCACCTATATCGTAGGATTAGATAGTAATAATATGGATAGCAATCCTGTAGATTGCTTAAATATAGATTCTGAATATCAGTTTTTTAATAAGTTAGTCATTGCAAATGGTCATATATACGCGTCAAACATAAAAAGTGATTTGTATAACCTCTATAACATTAGGAAATATGATATGGAAGGAAATCTGGATGAAGCTTTTAAAAACTTAGGAGAAATTGACTTCAATGCCGATATTTACAATACTGATTTTGTAGTGAATGATATTGGCGAACTTTTTATTGTATCTACCAGTCTGGATAACGAACAAGGGATTATTGTAACAAAATTGACCAATCGCGGAGAAATAGACCGTAGTTTTGGAGATAATGGAGTAACTACAGTATTCTTAAAGTATCCTATTACGGGGCTTCATCAACTAAAACTGGATGCAAAGCAAGATTTATATATATCAGGAACCATGGATATTTTAAGTGGTTCTTTTGGTTTTATTACTAAGATAAACCTGAATTCACAAGTACTTAAAAGAAAACAATTAGATAAGTTTATCGGAGAATTGTTTAAGAACTAGTTTAGATATATAATGATCTGCTACCTTTAATATGGGAAGGTATCAGGACTTATACCTATTTTGTCTATATTTCAGGCTAATAAGCCAACCTTTTCTATTTTTTTAGTTTAAAAATTTAACGATACCTACGACTATTCTAGAATTTTATAGCGTAAATCAGCAAAAAATAATTCGACCTAAATAAGTATATTACAAAAATAGAATTGATATGGTTCATTACTATTTAGAAAGTTCTTCCAGCCGTTCTTTTTCTATCTTAGATAATCTATGAATTCCTTTGTTATGGATTTTATCCAATAATGCATTGAGCTCTTCTTCTTTAGTCACTTTATCAATATTGTATCTGTCATCTACATCTAAGAGTCCTTCTGGTTTTTCGGATAGTAATTTTTTAACTGCCAGAAAATCAGGTTTGATGAATATGATACTCAAAAAAATGAGAGAAGGAACAAATACCAGTATAATGGGGATCGGATTCTGAGCTGTAACACCCGGAACCAAGGCAATAGCAATTAATAATCCAATAATACCACCTCCCAGATGTGCTTCATGTCCTATAGAATTGTTCTGTGATTTTATACCATAGATAGAAATGATTATAAATACTAATCCATACAACCAACCGGGAATACCAAAAGTAGTAAATAGCAAGCCTACTTCCATATTTTTAAATAAAGCAACAGCTCCCAATATTACACCACTGATAGCACCAGAGGCTCCTACAGCACTATAATCTCCATGTTTTCTATGAATGAATAATGCCAGCAGGTTTCCACCGATCAGACTTCCAAAATAGATAAGTAAGAACGAAAAAATTCCTACAGTAGATTCAATACAATAGCTAAAGAAATAAAGAGAAGCCATATTAAATCCAAAATGAATCCAATTGACATGAAGAAACCCAGAGGTAATCATACGTTTATAATCTTTGTGGACAAGTATCTCATCGATCTGAAAAGCATACTTTCTTAAAAACGCACTGTTTTTAAACCCTTTATAAGAAATAATAGTGTTTAGTATTATGAGTATTATTCCTGCGATTCCTATTTTTTCCATAGTGTACTCTGTAGGTTTCTATACTTATCTAATCCCTTTTATAAAATGAGCAATGGTATCTGCGCCGTGATTGGTAAGGTGTTTTATAAAAGCAGACCCTATAATGGCCCCTTTGGTCGTTTTTGTAGCTTGTGTAAACGTTTTATGATCACTGATCCCGAAACCTACAATCTGGGGGGCATTGAGATTCATTGCGTGAATACGGTCAAAATATGCTTCTTGCGTGTTGCCAAATCCAGAGGTTGATCCAGTAACACTGGCAGAACTTACCATATAGATAAAACCATTAGATACACTATCAATAAACCGAATGCGTTCTTCTGAAGTTTGTGGAGTTATCAGAAATACATTGATCAATCCATATTTTTCAAATGTTTCCTGATAGTGCTCATGATATTCTGCTACAGGAAGATCGGGGATGATCAATCCATCAATACCTATTTCCTGACATTTAGCACAAAACGCTTCGACTCCATATTGCATCATAGGATTAAAATACCCCATAATAATCAATGGAATACTTACTGATTGCCTAATATCTTTTAATTGCTCAAAAAGGAGCTTAGATGTCATCCCGTTTTTCAGCGCAGCGGTAGAGCTATCCTGTATGGTAGGGCCATCTGCTAATGGATCACTAAAAGGTAATCCAATCTCAATCATATCCACACCACTTTTCTCCAGATCCTGAATTATTTTTACAGTATCATCTATCGCAGGATATCCAGCGGTAAAATATATAGATAACAGTTTTTTATCTGTTGCTAGTTTTTGGTTTATTCTGTTCATGTTTTTTAGTACTGAGTATTGAGTGTAAAATATTAAGCATATAGACTTACTACTTTATACTCAATTTTATTTTTACAATTTAAAATAATCTATATATGTATTTAAATCTTTATCGCCACGTCCGGATAGGCTAATTACTACAATATCATCCGGTTTGAATTTTTTATCATTAAATATAGCCAATGCGTGTGAGGTTTCTATGGCAGGAATAATACCTTCTAATTGTGATAATTCTAATCCTGCTGTCATCGCATCATCATCAGTAACTGAATAAAATTCTCCACGCCCTGTTTTGTATAAATGAGAATGAAGAGGTCCTACTCCTGGATAATCTAATCCTGCAGATATAGAGTAGGGCTCAGTAATCTGACCATCTAATGTTTGCATCAATAAGGTTTTGCAGCCATGTATGATACCTTCTTTACCTAGCTGAGAGGTAGCAGCACTTTCTCCAGAATTCACTCCTTTGCCTGCTGCCTCTACGGCAATAATACCAACCGCCGGATTGTCCAGAAAATGATAATAGGTTCCTGCAGCATTACTACCGCCACCAATACAGGCAACTACATAATCAGGATCTTCTTTTCCTTCTTTTTCTTTTAATTGCCATTTGATCTCTTCTGAGATCACGGATTGAAAACGAGTCACCATATCAGGATAGGGGTGTGGTCCAATTGCAGATCCTATAATGTAGTGCGTATCTACCGGATTATTAATCCAATCACGGATCGCCTCATTGGTTGCATCCTTTAAAGTTTTACTTCCTGATAATGCAGGTTTCACCTCGGCTCCCAGCATTTTCATACGTGCTACATTAGGCGCTTGGCGTTTGATATCAATCTCACCCATATATACAATACATTGTATACCCATGAGGGCACAAACAGTAGCTGTTGCTACTCCATGCTGTCCGGCTCCGGTTTCTGCAATGATTCTGTTCTTACCTAATTTTTTTGCTACCAGAATCTGACCTATAGTATTGTTTATCTTATGAGCACCGGTATGATTTAAGTCCTCACGTTTTAGATACACCTTCGTATTGTATTTTTCTGAAAGGCGTTTTGCAAAATATAAAGGAGAAGGACGCCCTACATAATCTCTTAATAATTGATTGAACTCCTCTATAAAAGAAGGTTCGTTCATAATCTTAAGATAGGTAGTTCTTAATTCTTCTACATTAGGGTATAACATTTCCGGGATATAGGCTCCGCCGAACTCTCCATAATATCCTTTTTCATCAGCTTGGTAACTCATAATCATTGTTGTTTTTAGTGGGCAGTACATAAGTTGATAACATCTACTATGTACTGGTATTTTTTATTTGTAAAGTTTCAAAGAGCTAACGTTTTCTTTCTTTACAGGCTTTTATCTTTTCAACTTTTTTTAATTACTATTGTTTTTCAGTTTAGCTATATACGTTTTTAACTGATCTACATTTTTTAACCCAGGCTCAATTTCAAATTTACTATTTACATCAATAGCATATAAATACCTGGATGCCGGACTATTTTTAAAAGAAAGTACTGCATTCATCTCATCCGGTCCAATGCCTCCACTTAATATAAATGGCGTTGTGGAATGATATTCTTTTAAAACACTCCAGTCAAAAACATAACCATTGCCTCCTTTTTCTTTTCCCTTTGTGTCAAAAAGGAAGTAATCCACAATACCTTCGTATGGTTTTAGGATATTAAAATCAAATTGGTCTTTTATAGAAAAGACTTTAAATAATTCAATTTTATTAGAACTGGCAGTTGTATGCATTGTCTGTAATCTTGTTTTTAACTCCATGCAATATGCAGCAGTTTCATTACCATGTAATTGTACTGCTCTAAAACCATACATAGCTACTTTCTCTAAAATAAAATCTATAGAAGCATCCACAAAAACCCCTGTTTTTTTTATTGATTCGGGTAATTGAGGAATAGTATGCTCAAAATGACGAGGAGATTTTTTATAAAAAATAAAGCCAAGATAGTCAGGCCTTAACGCCGCTACTGCTTCTATATTTTCCTCATATTTCATTCCACAAACTTTGAGCTTCATGGTTCGTTTTTTAATTCATTTATAAATGTTACCGCACTTGCTCCCGGATTTTCTGTTTTCATAAAGTTTTCACCAATTAAAAATCCTTGATATCCATACGGCTGTAAATCTTTAATCGCTTCTACACTACTAATGCCGCTTTCTGATACTTTTACAAAATCATCCGGAATATGCTTACTTAGAGATTTGCTAACTGCAGTGCTTACTTCAAAAGTTTTTAAATTCCTGTTATTTACACCCAGCATATCCAGTGATGGCATGATCGATTTCTCTAACTCCTCCAGATTATGCACTTCTAATAACACATCTAATGAAAGACTTTTTGCAAATTCTGATAACACTTTAATCTCATCTCTTGTTAATACGGCAGCAATAAGTAAAATTACATCAGCACCATAGGCTTTGGCTTCCAGAATCTGATAGGTGTCAATAATGAATTCTTTGCGGAGTAATGGCATTTGTACAGATGCTCGCGCCAGTAAGAGGTCGTCTAAGGAGCCTCCAAAATATTTACCATCTGTCAATACTGACATCCCACAAGCTCCAGCGGATTCATAATCCAATGCTACATCTTGCACACTTACTTTCTGATTGATCACGGCCTTAGAAGGAGAACGTCTTTTATGTTCTGCAATAATTCCTGTATCACTGTTTCGCAGCGCAGTAGCCAATGATGTTGTAGGACGGTCAAAAAGTACTGAGTTCTCTAATTGCTTCGTAGGAATTAATTCTTTTTTAAGCGTAACCTCAATTCTTTTGTCTACGATTATTTTGTCTAATATATTCATATATTTAATTCTGAATGTAGTATGCTGAATTATTCAATTCTTACTTACTTAATTCTTGTACTTTCTTTAATGCAGTTAATCCTTTTCCTGATAGTAAAGATTCCTTAGCTCTTTCAAACCCTTGTATAGGAGTGAGCCCTTCTACAGTTGCTATGGCCATACCGGCATTCGCACATACTACATTATTCTGAGCTGTTGTCCCTTGTCCGTTAAGCACATCCATAAAAATCTGAGCAGAACTTTCTATAGAATCTCCTCCGGCAATATCTTTCATTTGTAAAGCCGCTACACCAAAATCCTTAGGACTTAACATACTTTCAGTATGATTAGAAATAGTTTTAGTATCTCCGGTTAATGAAATCTCGTCATAGCCATCTAATGCATGAATAATGGTAAAATTCTTATCGGTATTCTGATATAAATACCCATACATTCTGGCTAACTCTAAATTAAAAACTCCTACAATCTGGTTTTTAGGAAAAGCTGGATTCACCATGGGGCCTAGCATGTTAAAAAAGGTTTTTACTCCTAATTCTCGTCGGATGGGTGCTACATTTTTCATTGCTGGATGGAATAGGGGAGCGTGTAGGACACAAATGCCCGCTTCATCAATACTACGTTCCAGAAAATCTTTTTCATTACTGAATCTGATTCCCAGATGTTCCATTACATTAGAACTACCACAGGTAGATGAAACACCATAGTTGCCATGTTTTGTAACTTTAATACCCGCACCTGCAGCAATAAAAGAGGATAATGTAGAGATATTAAACGTGTCTTTACCATCACCACCTGTCCCGCATAAATCGATAGGATTGTAGTGGCTCAGGTGTACAGCAACACAAAGCTCTAATAATGCATCTCTAAAGCCCTCCAGTTCTTCTACTGTAATGCTGCGCATCATATAAACGGTTAGAAAAGATGCAATCTGGCTTTGATTATAGTCTCCTTTAGAAATATTAACCAAAACATCTTTAGCTTCCTCCTTAGAGATCGTCTCGTGATTTATTAATCGATTTAGTAAATTCTTCATACGCATAAACCCATCCTAACCTCCCTAAAGGAAGGAACTCATATCCGGGTAAAATAGAGTTTTACTTGTTCTATATATACTATTACCTATTCATTGATTAGGTGAACAGTTGCGATCACAACGATACATTAGTTCTTATTTCTAATACGGTCGTTGATACTAATTTAATTTTCAACCCAATTCTTTAATATTTTTTTTCCATCCGGTGTTAATACAGATTCCGGATGAAATTGTACACCACGGACATCTAGTTCTCTATGGCGCAGGGACATAATTTGACCGTTTACATCAAGTGAGGTGATTTCTAAGCAAGACGGTAAATTTTCTGTTGCTACTACCCATGAATGATATCTGCCAACATCAAAATTAGTGTTTAATCCCTCAAAAATTTTCTCGTCTAATACAGAAAGCGTAATATTTGTAGCTACTCCGTGATACACCTGATCAAGATTAATAAGATTTCCGCCAAAAACTTCTCCAATTGCTTGTTGCCCTAAGCAAACCCCAAAAATACTCTTTGTATCTGCATACCGCTTAATAATATCTTTTAGCAAACCAGCTTCTTCGGGAATTCCCGGGCCTGGAGAAAGCAATATTTTATCAAAAGGAGCAATTTCTTCTAAGGTCAATTGATCATTACGTTTTACGACAACATCGCAATCAAGATCCTCCAGATAATGAACCAGATTGTATACAAAAGAGTCGTAGTTATCAATTACCAATATTTTATTTTTCATTATTCTCTTTTTATTGAGTTTTTGGTTTTTTAGAGTCTTTTTTCTTATCACTCATCACTATAGACCTACTATATAACGTCATATCTCCTCAGCCATTTTTAGTGCTTTTGTCAGGGCACCTAATTTGTTATACACTTCTTGTAGCTCGTTTTCTTCATTAGATTCATTAACTAATCCTGCGCCTGCTTGCCAATGCAGTTCGTGGTTTTTGCTTAAAAATGTTCGGATCATAATGGCGTGATTAAAATTGCCCGAAAAATCCATAAAACCTATAGCACCTCCATAAAAATCACGATTTATATTTTCATACTTTTCAATCAGCTGCATTGCCATATGCTTAGGAGCACCACTTAGTGTGCCTGCAGGAAATGTATCTGCTACTACTTGCATAGTGCTGGTGTCACTGTGTTTTTTTCCAGTTACTTTGCTGACTAGATGTATAACATGTGAGTAGAATTGTACTTCTCTATAATTTTCTACTGTTACATTACTGCCATTGCGACTTAGATCATTACGCGCTAAATCTACGAGCATCACGTGTTCAGCATTTTCTTTTTCGTCAGCGGATAATTTCTTAGCAAGTTCTGCATCTTGTTCATCATTTCCTGTTCTTTTAAAAGTACCAGCAATGGGATGAATCTCTGCAATTTCATCTTTTACAACTAACTGTGCTTCTGGTGAGCTTCCAAATATTTTAAAATCTCCATAATCAAAATAAAAAAGATAGGGAGAGGGGTTGATACTTCTTAAAGCTCTGTATACATTGAATTCATCACCCTTAAATTTTTGCGAAAAACGCTTTGATAAAACTAGCTGAAATACATCACCTCGCTGACAGTGTTTTTTTGCCAATACCACGTGTTTTTTATATTCCTCATCATCAAGATTGGAACTGGTATTCCCTACAGAGGTGAAATTATATGATGCAAAATTTTTGACTTGTAATAATGATTCAATTTCAGCAATATTACTTTCAGAATTATAGCAATGCGCAAAAATATAGGCTTCATTATTAAAGTGATTGATTGCAATTATATTCTGAAACACGGTATATTGCACATCAGGAATATTGAGAGCACCTTCTCTTTTCTGAATTTTTATATCTTCAAAATAACGAACAGCATCATAAGAGATATATCCAAAAAGCCCATTGTTTATAAATTTAAAATCACTTTTAGAGGTTTGAAACTGGTTTCCAAAAGTTTCTATAACCTGAGGAATGTTAGTATCCTTTGTAATACGTGCTTCTTCAGTACTTTTGTCAGGAAATGATTTATATACAGTTTCATTTTCAATTTTAATATGTGCAATAGGATTACAGCAGATATAAGAGAAACTATTATCGTTCCCTCTGTAATCACTGCTTTCTAATAAAAGGCTGTTAGGAAATCGATCTCTGATTTTTAGATACACACTCACAGGAGTAAGTGTATCTGCAAGAATCTGTTTGAAATGTGTGGTTAATTTGTAATTCATTATATATATTTTACTTCACCAGAGGAAATGAAAAAAGGCTTGTCGTGAATTGACAAGCCTTTATATGTTTACTTACTAATATAAAAGGGGTTATCTCACGAAATTTTCGTTTCGAATAGACCACCACCAAGTATGTAATAAGTTATTTATCATTTGTTCTTTAGATTGCCTCAAATATATAAATTTATTGTAGTTCTAAAAAAGAAATTTTTACATTTTTAAATTTATAGCTAATTCGAACTCATCATAGATTGCTTTATCCCCCAAGTTGTCAAAAAAGCTACCAGATCCATATTTGATATTATACTTAGTTCTATCGATACTAAGTGTAGTTGATGCACTGTTCTCTGCTACTTTTAAATCAAAAGTAATAGGATTTGTAATTCCTTTTATAGTTAGGTCTCCTTCCATTTTATAAGTATCTCCAGATTGTTTTGTAGCTTTTGTAATCACTAATTTGGATGATTTATGGTTTGTCGTGCCAAAAAAGTCATCAGAAGTAAGATGTCCTTCTAATTTTTCTTTTCCTTTTCCAGTCTCCAGATCGGTCACGGATAGGGTTGTCATATCTACAACAAATTCACCTCCGGTAATAGTATCGCCATTTAAGGAGAGATGGCCTTTAGAAAATTTTAGAGTGCCTGTGTGTTCACCAGTCACCTTTTTGCCAGTCCAGTTAATAGTACTTTCTGATGTTTTAATTTCTTTTTTTTGACCATATGAAGCTATGGAGGTTATCATTAATAATGATATAGTGATGAATGCAAATTTGTTTTTCATAATAATTAGTATTTATTTATTAAATGTGAATATGTCTATTTATGCTCTTAATTTGTTTAGTAATTTATTTAATAGGATAAGTTCCGTTTCTGTAAGATTACACGTGGTTGTTTTTTCAAAATTGTCTACAATTGGATTAATTTGTTCAAGAAAATCAATCCCTTCTTTGGTAATTGTGATTTCAACTTTTCTTCTATTGGATTTACACTGTATCCTCTTCACTAAACTCCTTTTTTTGAGTTTATCTACTAAACGTGTAGTGTTACTCATTTTATTGACCATTCTTTCCTGGATGGTAGAAAGGTTTGCTGGTTTTCCTTTTTGACCCTTTAGAATTCTTAATACATTAAATTGCTGTATAGAAATGTCATATGGCTTTAAAACAGTATTCATATTGTCGCTAACCCAGTGCTCTGTATATAAAAGATTTACAATTGCTTTTCTGGATAGCGGTAAGGCTGAATTTGTTTTTATAATATCTTCAATATTCATTTGTATCAACAATTGTTGTATATACAAATGTATAACTAAATCATGTTGCACTATGGAGATTAGATATTAATTCTTTGTTAAAGTTAAATTTATTCCTCTTGTTTAATCTTATTATTGTTCATCGATACAGAGTGTTTGGTTATACAAAGTTGAGGGGATTAGGAAATTGTGAAAAATAGTGTAATTGAAATAATTGATATTTAATTATCTGATATTCAGTTTTTTGATTTTTTTATTTGAAGTGTTTTGTTCCTAATATTGTAGACTTTTGTAGATAACACTTGATTTATATTTATATGATGATAAGAAGTATTAAAGTTTTCTATACGAACTCTATAAGCCGTGTTAATTATCTTTTACTTAATCAAGCGTTTTAATATTTTAGTAATATGCAAAAGTTGATTTTGTTTTTAGGGTTGATGCCATTGTTTGTTAGCTGTAAGGTGGAACAGAAAATGAGGTTAGAGGCTGATAAGATTATTTCTAGTAAAGGAGTGGACATCCCAGTATATGATTTCCAGAGTTTTGAACCCTTATTGCATTTGGATGATGGTAAAACGAGAATTATTAATTTTTGGGCTACCTGGTGCAAACCTTGTGTTGTAGAGTTACCTTATTTTGAATTGATTAATAGTAGGTATAAAGAAGCAGGAGTAGAGGTGATACTGGTAAGTCTTGATTTACCAAGTCAAGTGGATACTAAATTAATCCCTTTTCTTGCCAAACAACATATTGAGAGTGAGGTACTCTTATTAGATGATCCTGATGCTAATGGATGGATTTCTAAAGTAGATAAAAATTGGTCTGGTTCCATTCCTGCAACTATTATTTGTAAAGGAAATAAAATGAACTTTTACGAAAGATCATTTACCTATAATGAATTAGAGCAGGAGTTAAAAAAGATTCTATAAGTAGTACAATATATAATAGAAGGGGGTACCTCTTATATTATCTAATGATTTTAAAATTGAGTATATGAAAACTTTAAAGATTTTAGTGGGATTAGCATTGATTATTGCGGTTAGCGCATTTGCTATTGATAAGGTAGGTGTTCACAATACTAATGTGGATGGGTATGGTATTGGAGATGTTGCAAATGATTTTGAACTTAAAAATGTTGACGGTGCTATGGTTTCTCTAGCAGATTATAAGGATGCTAAGGGGTATATTGTAATCTTTACGTGTAATCATTGTCCTTATTCTGTAGCTTATGAAGATAGAATTAATGCATTGGATAATATGTTCAAAACTAAAGGATATCCCGTGATTGCTATTAATCCTAATAATCCAAAATTATATCCTGAAGATAGTTTTGATAATATGAAAGTGAGAGCAAAGGAAAAAGGATTTACTTTTCCATATATTTTTGATGATGGACAGAAAATTTATCCTCAATATGGTGCTAAAAAAACACCACACGTATATGTTTTAGAAAAGACAAAAACAGGTAATGTTGTTCGTTATATAGGAGCTATAGATAATAATTATAAAGATGCAGCCGCAGCAAATGAAAAGTATGTAGAAGATGCTGTAAATGCTTTATTGGAAGGGAATAAAGTTCCGCTAGAAGTTACTAAAGCGATTGGGTGTAGTATCAAAGCCTAATATTCTATGTAATATTTTTGATAAATTTGTTCATCGCTTTTTAGAATTCGCTCAGGACGCCTATATTTGTAGATGATAATAGTAAATACAATTGATTTTATAAATTCTATATATGGCTGAAGATATATCACAAGATGAATGGCAAGAACTAATTAATAAAGATGATAAAGCAATCATTCTTGATGTAAGAACCGAAGAAGAAGTGGCTGATGGCTATATTCCTAATATGGTTCATTTAGATATAAGAAAGGGACAAGGTTTTCTGGATGAAGTGGCCAAATTAGATAAAGATAAAAACTACTACATTTATTGTAGGTCAGGAGCCCGTAGTGGACAAGCCTGTCAGTTAATGAATCAAATGGGATTTGAGACTACTTATAATTTAATAGGAGGTTTTATGAATTGGGATGGAGAAACGGTAGAATAATTAACGTAAAGAAAATTATGAGATTTAGAATAGCTTCACTTTTTATAGTATTCTCTCTATTACTATCCAGTTGTAAAGAGCATAAAGATTCTAGTTCTGTTGAACTTATAACTGTAGAAGAGATGGACTCTCTTTTACAAATGGAAAAAGTACAATTAGTGGATGTACGTACTTCAAAAGAATATGCAGAAGGTCATATAGAAGGAGCTATTAATATTGATTTTAGAGATAAAAATTTCGAAAATTTGATTTCTACTGTAGATAAATCAAAACCTGTCGCTGTTTATTGTGGACGTGGAGGAAGGAGTGCTAAATGCTCTTCTTTTATGGAAAAAGCTGGTTTTACCAAAATTTATGATCTTGATGGCGGAATTACAGAATGGAAATTTAAAGGAAAAGAAGTTATAGAATAAGTTTAGGACTTAAATGAAATATTAGAAAAGCCATTTGTTTGTAGATACATCAAATGGCTTTTTTGATGAATGTTGTCTCGTTCTTAAAAAAGAAAATACAAAACGAAACAGAAGGTGTATCAGCCTTTTCTAATATTTAGACTCAATACGGTTCATTTTGAAAAATTTATAAGTCAGTATCCTGATAAAGATATTGTAACAGTATCAGAACAAGAAATAAGAGAGTACTTATGACTGCTTATTAGTTAAAAGAAATCTACTAAATTTGTAAAAACATAACGTGTGTGTATCAGTACACATAAATCCTTGTTGTACTTAATTAAAAAAAAATGGCGTTCCCTAAAAAAAAGTCTCGAAGAATTATAGTTGATGACCACCAATATAGGTGGATGGTTAAAGGTGATTTTTATGGTGTTATGCTCTTAATTATTTCTGAAGAATATAATGGACAAAAACTATTGCAAATTTCAGGCATAGCATAAATGGAGAAAAATCTTGTATGTACGACAATACATTTATTATTGAACCTGAATTAGTTAAAAAAACTATTCTTTATGGACTATCAAAAGGCTATTCACCAGACCAAAAAGGCAATGACTTAAATTTAGGAGATTTGAGTCAACAATTAGTTTTGAATTTAATGTATAAAAAGTAATAAATGGATAAAAAAACATATGCTCTCCTAAAACTTATGGAAAAAAGGCCAGCAATGTGGCTAAGTGAAGTTACTTTGAAATCATACGATTCATTTTTGATGGGTTATTCTTGTGCTATTCGAGAATATAAAATCAAAGAGAATTTTGGTATTACCTTTGATTTTATGGAATGGACTGCAAATAAACTTGGCTATTTTGAATCTACAGCTGGTTGGGCGAATATGATATTAGCTTCAACCATTGGATTAAACCCTAAAGAAATTAGATGGGAAAATTATAATACAAATGTGACCAAAGAACAGCACCAAAATTCAGTAAAAAAATTTTATGAATTAATAGATGAATATATTACAGAAATCAAAAACTAAGTACAACAAGGTGTATGAAATCATAGTGGCTTTCGCCACAACGATTCATACACGCAACGTTTTAAGCTAATAAAGAAATTTGGAAATTGAAAACAAAATATTATTAGTACTTGATTTAGATGAAACTCTAATTCACGCAACTGAACGAAAACTCGAAATTGATTTTGACTTTCAATATGCGGATTATTTTGTTTATCGAAGACCACATCTTAAATGGTTTCTAGAATCAATGAGTGCTAATTTCAAATTAGCTATTTGGTCATCTGCTGACGATAAGTACGTTGAAGAAATAGTTGAAAAAATAAAGCCTGAAAATATTGACTTTGAATTCATTTGGGGCAAAACCCGCTGTACAACAAAAAGGGATTATCAACTTGACGAGTATGTTCACGAAAAAAGGCTAAAAAAAGTAAAAAAGAAAGGTTTCTCAATTGAACGGATATTGATGATTGACGATTCTCCTGAAAAAACAAAAGACAATTATGGAAATGCTGTTTATGTAACTGCTTTTGAAGGAAATCGAACCGACTCGGAATTGAAAATTCTTGCGGAATATTTGAACTCAATAAAGAACAGCTCGAATGTGAGGAGTTTCGAAAAGAGGGGTTGGAAAAATAAAAAAACGGCTTAGAATAACACCAATGCGATAATGTGGTTTTTGGCTAGATCAAAAAGTTACTGCCTATTTGATTTGTCGCCAACGTATTAGATCTAAGTATTGTAGAAAAAGATAAAAACAAAATATAAACTTTGGCTAATTGTACTAAGTACTAAGTCGAAAAACAGTAATTTTCTGCTCCCGCAATACGCATAGCTAAACGTCAGGCACAAACTGAACAAAATTAACTTTAAATTACAAAATCGAGCTTTAGGACAGAGTCCTATTTTACTTTGAATGTTCACTTCATTTTTAGTGTCAAGAAGGTAAACATCGTTGATATGAAAATGTGTTTTAATTTTACCAAAATCACCTCGTCTTGGAATATTAATGATATTTTCCTGATTTGTAACATCATTAATATGAGTTACTTCCCATGTGCCAATTAAGCTTTTAGTATCCACTTTAGTATAACAAGAAGTAAATAAAATCAATAGAAGAAGTATAGACAGGTATTTAATTCTGTATTTGTAAATAGAAAGAATATTTAATTTATTCATTTAAATAATTAGTAGAGTTTTTTTATTTCAGATTTTTCCATCTCTGCGGTATTTCTACTGGTTATTATAGATCGTATTAATGTTTTGCGAGATTCTATTTTCTAAAAGGAAGAATCTGGTATTTATTTTATATTGGTAGCGATCATTAGAATATTTATTTGTCCCCTAAAAGAACTCGTTTACCATTTTTAGAACCTTTTAATTATTGTTTCATTGAGATAAGCCTCATCTTTTATAATTCTTAATTGTCTGTGAGCCAATCGATCACCGAATTCATTCTGTTTATTAAAAAGCGATCGCATGGAATATTATTCAAGGTATCTTCAAGACCTAAAATAGGACTCAGACATTGGAATTTATAGTAATTTAGTGATTAATTTTTCAGGCTTCTTTGATGAAAAAGACATTAAAGACAAATAACAATTGACAAGGCTAGAAATTAATTTAGTGTAAACTTTAATCTTTAATTTTTATAAACTATGTATCTTAACGAACATGATGAAAAAGCATACTGAAACACTTTTTTTATTGATAGCCCTAATTTTCATAAGTTTTTCTGCAATAGCACAGAATGAACTTAAAATGGATATTGACTTCGATGGTGTTACTGATACTATTTTTATTGATACAGAAAAATCTACTATTGTATGTTTATTATCAAGTAAGAATTTTAAAAGAGTGGAAAGTAACCCTATAGAAATACTAAACCCACAATCCAGAATTACGGATGCAAGAAATGGGTTTTATTTTGAAAATGAATGGATGACTGCTGGCTACTCGAACCAATTTAGATATGATAAAAAATTAAAAAGAATAAGACTTATTGGAATGAGTCGATATGAATTTGGAAATGCTGCCAATGATGGAAGTGGAGAGTCTAGCGTAAACTTGTTAACAGGAGACTATTTGGGAAATTGGAATTATTATGATAATTGGAAAGAAGAATTGATTAAAATCCCTGAAATCAAGACAAAAATGCATTTTAATAAAATATATCTCGAAAACTTTGAAGAAGAAGTCTATTTTGACTTTGCAACAAAATGTTCAAAACTGTATTATAGATATAGAGAAATAGTTAGAAACAAAAGAAAATAAGTATTGGTAATAAAATGTCTAAAACATAGCTAATAAGTATTGAATCGGTAGTTTTTTGTATATTTCTGAAGACCGTCAAATTTTTGAATATATAAAAAACCCATCTTATATTCGATCATATAGATGGGTTTCTTTATTAATAGTAACGACTCATTTAGTATGTAAGCTAATTATAGCTGAAACTATAGTGTGATAAATTTATTTTAAGCATTCTTTTTCGGTAGATCTTTTTGAAAGATATGAATATCTGTTTGTGGGAAAGGTATAGAAATACCAGCATCTTCAAGACGTCTTTTAGCTTCTTCTATGACATTGAAATGAATATCCCAAAAGTCTTCATTTAATGCCCAGAATCTTAACGAAAGTGTGACAGCACTATCTCCTAATTCTGATACTACGACCATAGGAACTGGTTCTTGTATAACTCTTTTATCTTCATTAATCAGCGCTAATAAAATCTCTTTGGCAGTTTTGATATTGCTTTCGTACGCAATACCAATGTCTATTTTATCTCTTCTTTTATCCTCAGAAGAATAATTAACGATATTATCATTGGATAATTTTCCATTTGGGATAATGGCTAGTTGATTTCCAAAAGTATTAACCTTTGTCGTAAATATGGAAATCTCTTTGACTGTTCCTTCTATTCCTTGAGCCGCAATAAAATCTCCAATTTTAAAAGGTTTAAAAAATAGTATGAGTACACCTCCGGCAAAGTTTGCAAGAGAACCTTGTAGAGCAAGTCCTACTGCTAATCCTGCAGCACCAAGAATAGCAACTAAAGATGAACTCTGTACTCCTAACTGAGTAATAACTAAAATAACAAGCAGCACCTTAAGCCCCATGTTAATTAAATCGTATAGAAATTTTTCTAAGGTTTCATCATAATCTTTCTGTTTGAAGAATTTACGAAGCATTCTGCTAAAAAAGCCAATAAACCAAAGTCCTATTACAAGGATCAAAATAGCAGAGATAGCTCCGGGTATAAAATCCCATAACCATTTTAAAAATTCATCCCAATTTTTCTCTGTGATTCCTAAAGTTTCCATGATGATATATTTTTAGTGTAAAACTATTTAAACTAGTATTGTTTTACAAGCATAAACGTCATCTTTATAAAAATTAGAACGCAAAAACTAAGTTTCTTAAATATTTATTAGGAGAAAAATCAGTAAGTGAGACAATTACAGTATTTTCTTAATAAAACAATTCTTAATTAAAATCAAATTTGTTTAATTTTAAGTAAAATAAGTTAAACATTTAGTATCTTTAAACACGTAGGAGTATGATATAGAAAGAAGACAAAAGGATGATTTTAGAAACGACATATAAAAATAAAGATACTAAAAAGCGTATTAACGATACAGTAGGGAGACCTTTCTCTTTTATGGATAGCTTAAAAATGAGAGGGATTGGGTCAAAACGTATGATTATTGATCAGGTAAGTCCTAATCTAGATGTATATCTTAATACGGTGGCGGATGTTAATTATGGGAATATAGAATTGAGACCTAATGGAATTTTAATAGCAATTATTAAAGGATTGAGAAATTTTACCTGGGTAATTCCATATTACCAGTTTAATTTTTATAAAACAAATGGTGTTAGTATTCATGCTCAGGGACGTTTTGTGCATTTTAAAAAGAATAAAACCCTACAGGAAAATAAAGCTTTTTTTGATAAATTAATTCGGTTAAAAATTGAGTATGATGAAAAATATCCACATATCGATTCAATCGATCTTTAATCATTTTTAATGTATTTTTTTTGAACTATGAAGAAACGTGATTTACCAACGAAAATGTGTGTTGTCTGTCAACGTCCTTTTTCCTGGCGTAAAAAATGGGAAAAGCATTGGGAAGAGGTAAAATATTGCAGCGTACGTTGTAGACATAATAAAAAAAATAGTATAGCTGGTAATTAATATTTAAAGTAATAACATATTTATGTTAAAAACAGGTCTGGTATGGTTCAGAAATGATCTTAGAACAAATGATAATTATTCGTTATACAAGGCTGTATCAGAAAATGACAGGGTGATCGCGATGTTTTGTTTTGATCCACGACTGTTTGAGAAAGATATATTTGGTTTTAGGAAAACAGAAAAATACCGAACTAAATTTCTGTTGGAAACTATTGCAGAATTAAAGCAAAATCTGGAAAAACTCAATATTTCTTTACTTACTTATCAGCAAATGCCAGAAAATATAGTCCCTAAGTTGATAGATGATTTTGATATCACTACTATATACCTTCAGAAAGAATGGACTGATGAAGAAGTCATTGTAGCTGATCAGGTAAAATTAAAAGTTCAAGCTGTAAATTGGGTAGAAAGCTATGATCAGTTTCTCTTTCATCCGGATGATCTTCCGTTTACGATACAAGAGGTTCCTAAAGTATTTACTAATTTCAGAAAACAATGTGAGAAGTCTGTTACGGTGAGGTCATTAGTCACGATTGATCCCTTACCAGTACGACATAGAGTTACTCAAACTACTAATATACCAACGCTCAAGGAATTGGGTTTTGAAGAATTTACTACAGATAATCGTTCTGCGTTTCCATTTAAAGGAGGAGAAAATCAAGGCTTAGCAAGAATTCATGATTATTTTTGGAGTACCAAAAACCTTTCTTATTATAAAAAAACCAGAAACGGACTTTTAGGCATTAATTATAGTTCTAAACTCTCTGCCTGGTTAGCCAATGGAAGCATTTCGCCTCGTTACATCTATTTTGAAATACAGAAATATCAAAAAGTGATAGTAAAAAACGATAGTACCTATTGGCTTATTTTTGAATTAATATGGAGAGATTTTTTTAAATATATTTCTATGAAACATAGAAATGATATTTTTAAGATCGGAGGGATTTTACATAAAGACTATGAATGGTCTACCGATCAAAATCATATCGATGCATGGATACAAGGAGAAACTAAAGAGGATTTTGTGAATGCAAATATGGTAGAACTCCAGAAGACCGGATGGATGAGTAATAGGGGAAGACAAAATGTGGCCTCCTTTTTTGCTAAAGAATTAAAATTGGACTGGAGAATAGGTGCCGCTTATTTTGAGTCTTTGCTTATAGATTATGATGTACATAGTAATTACGGTAACTGGTTGTATATAGCAGGTGTAGGTAATGATCCCAGAGATCGAAAATTTAATATAAAATCACAGTCAGAGCGATATGATCCTAAACATACATATAAGAATCTCTGGCTTCAATCTACTTTATTTTAGTATATGATATTACGACTAATACTTGGTGACCAACTCAATCAGAAGCATTCCTGGTATCAGGAGGATTCACAAGATATCTGCTATTTTATGGCAGAAATGAGACAGGAAACGGATTATACTATGCACCATATTCAGAAAGTAACCGCTTTTTTTCTAAGTATGAGAAATTTTGCCAAGTGGCTAGACGAAAATGGGCAAGATGTTACATATTATGAACTAGATCACAAACAGAATCAGCAGGACCTTACTAAGAATTTAAGTCATTTAATTAAGGAAAAGAAAATTAAGAAATTCGAATATCAATTACCGGATGAATATCGATTGAATGAACAATTAAAAAATTTCTGCAAAACACTTTCTATAGAAACGTCAGTGTATGACAGTGAACACTTTTTAACATCCAGAACAGAATTGAACGACTTTTTTAAAGGTAAAAAACAATTCACCATGGAATATTTCTATCGGAATATGCGAAAGAAATATGATATTATGATGACTACCCCAAAGGATCCAGAGGGAGGCAAATGGAATTTTGACCAAAGCAATCGAAAAAAATGGAAAGGTAGTCCCGAAATCCCTGCTTATAAGAGTTGTAAAAAGGATGTTACTACATTGACAGAACTCCTACAGCGTTGTCACGTGAAAACAATAGGTAGTGTGGATGCTAAAAATTTTAGTTGGCCCACAAATAGAGAGGATTGCCTTCTTGTTTTGACATATTTCTGCGAACACCTGCTTATTCATTTTGGAGATTATCAGGATGCAATGCATCCGGGGGAGTATTATTTATTTCATAGCAGGCTTTCTTTTGCTATGAATAGTAAAATGTTACATCCTATGGAGGTTATTAAAACAGTAATAGCATACTGGCGAGCACATCAGGATACCATTGATATTTCACAGGTAGAAGGATTTGTACGTCAGATTCTTGGATGGCGTGAATATATGCGCGGCATGTATTGGATGAAGATGCCTGAGTATAAAAGCTTAAATACATTAGATAATCATAACAAACTTCCGGATTTTTATTGGACTGCAGATACAAAGATGAATTGCATGCATCATGCGATTAAACAAAGTCTGGAAGATGCATATGCGCATCATATACAACGGCTTATGATTACAGGTAATTATGCACTATTAACGATGACGCATCCCGATGCGGTGGATGAGTGGTACCTAGGTGTGTATATAGATGCTATTGAATGGGTAGAGATCACCAATACGCGAGGAATGAGTCAGTTTGCAGACGGCGGCATGGTAGCGACTAAACCTTATGTGTCCAGTGGTAGTTATATCAATAAAATGAGTGGATATTGCAAGGGTTGTCATTATAAAGTAGCAAAAAAACTAGAAAAAGATGCATGTCCGTTTAATGCACTGTACTGGAATTTCTTAGATGAAAAACAGCAGTACTTTAAAAATAATCAACGAATGTCAATGATGCTAAACTTATTGCATAAAATGGATGCGGATAAATTAAGTGCACTAAAAGAAAGAGCTTATGATATTATCCAACATCCCGAAAATTATTAACATATCGCGTGAAGTACAAAGTAGTTTGATTTTACTAGGGTAAAAAATTATATATAAAGTAAAAGTCAGAACGAAAATTCTGACTTTTACTTTATATTATCTTATCCTCATGAAGAAGGTCTAGTTTAACAACTCCAATAACTTTTCTGCAACTAATTCTGAGGATGCAGGATTTTGTCCTGTTATTAATAGTCCGTCTGTAACACTATAAGGATTCCAGTCTTCTCCTTTAGAATAAACGCCTCCATTATTTTTAAGCATATCTTCAACCAGAAAAGGAACCACATTTGTTAGTTGTACAGCTTCTTCTTCAGAATTAGTAAAACCAGTTACTTTTTTACCTTTTACTAAGGCATTTCCATCTTTTCCTTGTACATTTTTTAAGACTCCGGGTGCATGACAAACGGCAGCTACAGGTTTGTTGTGATTATAAAAATCCTGTATTAATGCAATCGAGTTTTTATCCTCTGCCAGATCCCATAGAGGACCGTGTCCTCCAGGATAAAAAACAGCATCATAGTCAGCTTGGTTAATATTCTTTAATTGTAAAGTGTTGCTTAAAACCTGTTGTGTCTCTTTATCATTATTAAACCTTTCAGTCGCAGGCGTTTTAAAATCATCGGATGCGCTTTTTGGATCAATAGGAGGTTGCCCACCTTTTGGCGAAGCTAAAACTACCTCAATTCCTTTATCTTTTAATAAGTAATAAGGGCTTGCAAATTCTTCGATCCAAAACCCGGTTTTTTCTCCCGTATCCCCTAATTCACTATGACTCGTTAATACAAATAATACTTTTTTCATGATTTTTTTTTATAGGTTAGCATTCAGGATAGTTATGCCGTAGTTTTATGATCAGAACGACGCAACCCTTTCCTGGCCTGACTTTATATTAATTACAAAAATACAGGAGATCATCAAGATATTTATTGATATAGATCAATAGAACAGATAACTTTTTTCTAAATTGATGAGAGTCGTTCTTAAAAATTAGTAGGAGTTACTAAACTGATAGTGAGAGCACATCCTCCACCAGGGGCAAGGTGCAGATCAAGAATCGTTGTAGCATCCACTTCTTGTTCTCTGATGAGATAAGCTTCTGGATTTTTAGAAAAATGTGAGTCAGGAGTATCGGCATATATTTTTGCCTTGTACTTTTTATGAGCATCTAAAAATTGTAGTGGTAATTTTAGATCCCTCTGATGTTCATCTGTAATACTTCCTATAAACCAATTTCCTGTATTTTTTTCCTCGCGAGCCATAGTGATATAATCACCAATTTCTGCATGTAATACTTTAGATTGTTTCCAGTCTACGCCAACATCACGTATAAATTGAAATGCAGGATGATCCTTGTAATGAGGTATAAGATCCGGTACCATTTGTACTGGACTGTACAGTACTACGTACAATGCTAGTTGATGAGCTAATGTAGTATTGATCTGATTATTTTCTTTAAACGGTTTTAGAGTAGTATTAAATATCCCGGGAGTATAATCTACAGGGCCACCAAGCATTCTGGTAAAAGGAACAATGGTAAGATGTTCCGGTGGGTTACCTCCATCATCAGACCAGGCATTATATTCCTGGCCACGTACACCTTCTCTGGAAATAGCTACAGGGTATGTTCTTCTTTTTCCAGTAGCTTTAATAGGTTCGTGTGCGTTTATTACTACCTTATTTTTGACTCCTTGCTCTAATACTTTTTGATAATGATTGACCATCCATTGTCCATGGTGATATTCTCCTTCGGGAATTATAGTACCTACATATCCGGTTTTAACCATATGGATTCCTAAATCATTCATTAAAGAAAAAGCAGTGTCTAACTGTTTTTCGTAGCGCTCCACATCTGCCGATGTTTCGTGATGCATCATCAGAGAAACTCCCTTGCTTTTTCCATATTGGACTACTTTTTTAAGATCATAGTCAGGGTAGGGTGTTACAAAATCAAAATCTACACTTTTTTGTTTTTTATCCCACCATTGTTCCCATCCTATATTCCAGCCCTCTACTAAGATCCCTCCAATATTATTTGCTGAGGCAAAATCGATCATTTCTTTAGTGTATTGTGTGTTTGCCGCATGATTTTTACCGGAATAATCCCAATTACCAGTACCAATATGCATATCCCACCAGATCCCCATATATTTTGTTGGTTCAAAATAAGGAAGGGCTCCTATGACATTTGGTTCATTGAGATTGAGAATCATTTTGGATTCCACGAGATTACCTGGTTTTTCTGCTATTTGTATGGTTCTCCATGGTGTATGAAATGGCGTCTGCTGAATAACTTTGCTTCCTGTTTTATTCCCTACTAATTCACTTTTCATCTGTAGCGCAAGAGTATCAACTTTTAATGTCATTCCGGCATAGTTAGTAAGATCAGCTTCATGAAAACTGAGATAGATTCCCGATTGGGTTTTCATAGTGACCGGAGTGTTTACAGCATTTTCTGGAACATATGTTTGCCCCAGATGTGTGCCCGGCTCGTAGTGCTCCAGTGCATTTATTTCTGAAAAAACAGTAGTATTATATGTATACTCATAAATATCCCAATCTCCGGGTGTCCACCATACCGTATGATCTCCTGTGAGGTTAAATTCTGTGTTTTCATCAGTAATTGTTACTTTTTTTAGATGATTCTGATCCGGAAACTCATACCTAAAACCGACTCCATCATTATAAAGCTTAAAAACTAAAGTGACTTTTCTATGTAGGTGGGTGGTTTCTTCTAAGTATACTTTTAGTTCCTTATATTGATTTATTATTTCGTGATCTTCACCCCAGACCATTTTCCAGGTATCATTAAATGAGGTGGTATCTATTTTTTTGATAATAAAATTATCTTTTAAAGGAAGTTTATTTTTGAAATCTATTCCTAATAAGGAAGAATCAATAAGTACATCATTATTATATTTTATAAGGTATGCAGCTTGCTTTTTTGAAGTAAGAAAAAAGGAAAGTTCAATTTTTGAGTCTGGTGATGTAAGACGAATCTGTGTATCTTCTGATCTTTTACACCCTACTATTGTATATAAAATTAGTACTATGATTATTAATTCTTTCATCTGTCTTATTTACTATTACTTACAACATAATTCTGCAAAGATTTCTCTTCTTATTTTTAGAGATCGGTTCTTATCAAAGACCAAGTATTAGCTGTTATAATTTTTGGTTTATTATTTTCCTCTTAGTTTCTCAAAGTTTTTATATGCTTTTTCTATTTTTTCTGTAGGAGCCTTCTCAAACTCTTTTTCTGTTACACCATATACGGTTTGAACTGAGTCGAGTTTAGTTTTCATCAATCCCACCATTTTCTGATATTTAATGTTATAAATAAGATTCTCTGTTTCTTTGGGATCTTTTTCTAAATCATAAAACTCCCATGTATCTATATCATCATAAAAATGAATTAGTTTATAGCGTTTGGTACGAATTCCGTAGTGTTTTTTTACCATATGAAAAGCTGGATAATCATAGTAATGATAATAGATGATATCTCTAAAATCTTCTTCTTTCAAATCACCATTGAGTAGCCCGCTAAATGATTCGCCCTGCATCTCATCTGTGAGATCAGCAGCACCTGCAAAATCTAAAAAGGTTTTAGCAAAATCCAGATTTTGAACCATGGCATCGATATTAGTATTAGGTTTAATCACCTCCGGATATTTGATTAATAAAGGCATTCTTAGTGATTCTTCATACATAAAACGTTTGTCAAACCATCCTTTTTCCCCTAAATAAAAACCTTGATCAGAGGTATAAACTACAATCGTATTTTTATCTAATCCAGTTTCTTTTAAATAATCTAATAGTTTTCCTACGCCTTCATCTACAGCAGCTATCGTGGCAAGATAATCTTGTAGATAACGCTGCCCTTTCCACTCAGCTAGTGCTTTCCCGCTTAGATTTGCTGTATGAAATGCATCATTTTTTGGCAAGTAGGCTTCGTCCCAAATTTTACGTTGTTCTGCAGTCATTCGGTTAAAATCAGTTTTCCAGGGATTATGGGCAAGTGTAGTACTTCCTTTTGCAACCGTCATTTTTAGATCATGACCTTCATACATATCTTTATAAATAGTTTGCTGCTGTTCTTTTGCTGCTTGTTGTCCCTCATGAGAAGTAAAATAAGTATCAGGTAACGGAAAAGGAATTGAATCATATTTGTTAAGGTGTCTTAATGCTGGCATCCAGTTTCGATGTGGAGCTTTATGATGCACCATCATAAAAAACGGTGTATCTTCTTTTCTTTCCTTTTGTAACCATTGCAGGGCTTCATCGGTAATAATATCCGTGGCGTAACCTTTTATTCTAAGTGAATCTCCGTTTTTAATAAAATTAGGATTATAATAATTTCCCTGATCTTCAATAATATTCCAATAATCAAAACCTTGCGGATATCCATGTAAATGCCATTTACCCACCATTGCTGTTTGATATCCTACTGTTTGTAATATTTTGGGTAAGGTAGGTTGATCACCATTAAATATCTCTCCATTCTGACGAAACCCATTGATATGACTGTGCTTTCCTGTGAGTATAACCGCCCGACTAGGTCCACAAATTGAATTGGTACAAAAAGCATTAGAAAAAAGTGCTCCTTCTTTTGCAATTCTATCAATATTAGGAGTAGGGGCTAACTTGCCAATAGGGTGATCATAAGCACTGATAGCCTGAGCTGCATGGTCGTCAGACATAATGAAAATAATATTAGGAGTTTTTTTAGTTTCAACAATATCTTTTTGTATTTCTTTTTTTTGAGTACAGGAAAAGAAACTGAAAATGAGAAGCGTTAAAATTATTTTGTTCATGTTTATACGTTTTAGGTAGGATTGTTAAAATGATGAGTGTATTAAAACAATGTTTACTTAATAGATGAAGCTTTAATCAATAAAATTCCTGGACGCTCTGCCTCGGGTGCATTGTATATAATCTGGATAAAGGAATTTTGTTTCCTGACGCTTGTAACGAAGCGGTCTTGATTTTGATACCTTTTACCCTTGGGTTGAGGTAGTTCATTTAATAAGTTTTTCATTTCTCCTCTAGTTTAAAATGATGTGTATATGGTAATTCTGAGTTACCACCTACAAAAAATTCAAATTCACCAGGTTCTGCTACCTGTTTTAATTGTTGGTTATAAAATTTTAGATCATCTGTTGTAATGGTGAATATCACCTTTTTACTTTCTCCTTTTTTTATAAAAACTTTTTGAAATCCCTTTAATTCTTTAACTGGGGGTGTAGTGCTTCGTACTTTGTCATGAATATATAATTGTACAATTTCTTCTCCATCATAATCTCCGGTATTTGTGATTTCTGCCGTTACTTGTATTGAAGATAATGGCGTTAGTACCGTACTATTTGCAGTAACCTCATATTCAAAATCTGTATAACTCAATCCATACCCAAAAGTGTATAAAGGTGTATTAGGAGAATCCAGGTAATTAGATTTATAATCTTCTGAAGGATGAGAAGGGGTAATGGGACGTCCTGTACTTTTCATATTATAATAAATAGGAACCTGACCTATAGTTCTGGGAAAGGTAACGGGTAATTTTGCAGAAGGATTATAAGTACCAAACAAAATATCAGCAATACCTGCTCCTCCCATGGTACCTGGAAACCATGTTTCCAGCATAGCATCTACCAGCAGGTGTTCCTCTGATAGATCCAGTGGTCTGCCATTCATAAGAATGAGAACTATAGGCTTGTCTGGGAACTCTGCGGCTACCTTTTTAATAAATTCTGATTGTAGACCAGGTAATTTAATACTAGTTCTGGAAGCTGCTTCTCCACTCATATGATAATGTTCTCCCATGGCCAAAAGAATTATATCTGCATCTTTTGCAATGCGTATAGCCTGATCAAAATTCCCTGCTTCTGTAGAATCAATTGTACACCCTTTAGCATACAATATATTTCTTTTATCAACATATTCCAGTAAGCCTTCATAGATACTTACTGCTTTTCCAGTTCGATCTCCGGCCGCAGCCCAGTTGCCAATAATACTTTCTTCGTCCTTAGCTAAGGGGCCTAAAAGTGCAATTTTTTTATCAGGTGTTATTGGTAATGTCTTATTATCATTTTTTAAAAGGACAGAAGCAGCAGCAGCTGATTTACGTGCGGCATCCAGATACTCTTTTTTATAAATAGTTTCTTTCTCTCTGGTTGCGTTGCTATATCGATAGGGGTCATCAAATAATCCCAATTTAAATTTAGTTTCTAATATTTTTCTACATGCTTCATCCACCGTTTGTTTTGTTACTTTCTCCTCTGTAATTAATTCTTTAAGATATTGCTTGTTTACATTTCCCATCATATCCATGTCTATGCCGGCATTCATGGCAAGACGTGCAGCATCTTTTTCATTGGTAGCAAAACCGTGAGAAATCATCTCATTAATTGCGGTATAGTCAGAGACTACAAATCCTTTAAAATCCCAAGTATCCCGTAATACTTCTCTGAATAAAAAGTTGTTACCAGAAGCAGGAATTCCGTTTAATTCATTAAAAGCTGTCATAAAAGTAGCCACACCAGCATTAACAGTTGCCTCAAAGGGAGGTAAATACGTATTCCATAATTCGTTGGTACCTATATCTACGGTATGGTAATCTCTACCCGCTTGAGCTGCTCCATACCCTGCAAAATGTTTTGCACAGGCAAGTACCGTATTATTAGCGGCTAAATCATCTCCCTGAAAGCCTTTTACATATGCTTTAGCAATCTGACTTCCTAAGTAAACATCTTCTCCTGCACCTTCAGAAATACGTCCCCATCTGGGGTCTCTGGCGATATCGACCATAGGGGCAAAGGTCCAGTGGATTCCTTCTGCGGATGCCTCTTCTGCAGCAATTCTAGCACTTTGTTTAATGAGTTCCAGATCCCAGCTTGCTGCCATACCCAGGTTGATAGGAAAAATGGTTCTATGTCCGTGAATTACATCATATCCAAAAAGTAATGGGATTCCTAGCCGTGTTTCTTCAACCGCTATTTTCTGAAGATTTTTTGTAGCTTTTGCAGAATATACATTCAGCATGGCACCTACATTTCCTTCTCTAATGTAGGTTCTGTTATGATCACTAATTGTAGGGCCTGTTTTGTCCCAGCCTCCACTATACATTGCTGTTTGCCCTATTTTTTCTTCTAATGTCATTAATGACATTAAAGAGTCTATTTGTAATTTGAACAGTTGACTGTTGACCTCTGTTGTTTTTTTCTGTGCAAATGAAAAGCAACATACAAAAACTAATAATTTTGTACAGATAGGTGTGAAAAAGGAATTATTCATTTTTTTCTTTTTTTTGGGCATATAACCAATGTAATAAGCCTGGTTCTGCAAAAGCAGCATCCCAACTATTGTGATTAGCAAAATCATATAATGTGAATCTGGGGAACCCGCCATTTTTTAAAATAGCCTGTACCATTTCTATCGAAAATGTAGGGTCTACGACGGTATCGTGTGCTCCATGAAAGACCCAAAGAGCTACCTTCTTACTATATGCAGAAGCGGCGTTTGGGGAGCCGCCACCGCAAATAGGAAATGCTGCTGCAAACATCGATGGTCTCCTGTATAGCATTTCAAATGTTCCCATACCTCCCATAGATAAACCACCTATGTATATCTGATTATCTTTAGTATACTTTTTTTGAACCATGGTATCCATTAGATCAATTACTAAGCTTAGAGATTTAGTCGGTTTTTCTGTATAACTAAAATTGAATTTTTCTCTTCCTTTTTTATTTCTGTCTATATTCACAGTAGACCAATAATCATCCTCAGGACATTGTGGAAAAATGAGTATAGAAGGGAATTCACTACTGAATTCATTATTTAGAAATAGATCACTTCCATGGGTCAATTGTTTTTCATTATCATTACCTCTTTCACCTGCACCGTGTAAAAAAAGAACTACGGGATACTCTTTATTTTCAGAAAAGTCTACAGGCCAGAGAATACGATAATGCAGCGTATCTAAATCTTTGATAAATATCTCTTTATCATACGTTCGATCCTCTTGTGCGCTGGTGATAAAGCCTGCTAAGATTGTGATTAAAAATACTATTGTTATTTTATGGAACATGTGTAAACCCTAATTTTTGAAGCCCTCTTAGTACATCTTCATTTTTCATAAACAGGTTCCAGATAAGCTGTGTTCTGTAGTTTTCTATCATTACAGTAATGGGCCCTTGATCAATTGATAAATACCTTGGTAAATACCAATTATGTTCTAAACTAAAGGCATCATAAGGCCCGTATTTACCAATAAGCGTGTCTTGTTTCTCATATAAATGTCTTAAAAAATGCATACTTTCTTTTGGTGTATAAGGAAATGAAGATAATGCAGCAGTTGGCGAGATGACTCCTAAATCTTTTCCTGGTCGATGGCCTTTATAACCCGACATAGAATAGCTAGAAGTTAATCCCCAGTTGTTTTCGCCATATCCCTCATAGTTTTTTGGATTATCCAGACTATATAAGTAATGGATTTTAGCATGATTTTGATTCAGTTTCCAATAATCTCCATATTGATCTTTTAGTCCGTTTGGGTTTAATCCTAAATAGGAATAATGAGCCCAAAATAATGGGCCAACTGCATCTTCATTATGCTCATAATGATCTAATTCTGTATCCAGACCATAGTAAACGGTACCATTTGATATTGCACCATTTTTTGCCCACCCTTGTTCATATACTTCTTTATCAATGGGGTGCGTAGGAGAAGATGCTGCCAAAATGTACATAATCAAACATTCGTTATATCCTCCTACAGGAAAATTCATTTCCCATTGGTACTTAGGAGACCAATGCCAGTACAATACATTTTTTCCGTTTTGAGTATACCAATCCCATTCTACTTCTTCCCAAAGGGTATTTATATTATTAACAAGCTCTTTTTCTTCGACACTTCCATCTTTAAAATATTCTGATACTGTTAGTAGCCCCTGTATTAGAAAAGCTGTTTCAACAAGATCTCCACCGTCATCTTTTTCACTAAATGGTTTTACTTTTCCTGTCTCACCATTAATCCAATGTGACCAGGCACCGTGAAACCGCTCTGCTTTTTCTAAAAATGCTACTATTTTTTTGAAACGCTCAAAGGCTTGACTTCTGGTAATGAATCCTCGTTCTACTCCCACAAGGATTGCCATTAATCCAAACCCGGTACCTCCTGTAGTAACATTATTTAAATCATTAGAAGGATACTCATTGTCAAGGTGAATGCGCTCTCTTGCCATACCAGAATTAGCTTCACCACCTTCCCAAAAATATTGGAATGTCTGTTTTTGAACTAAATCTAATAATTCTTCATCTGTAAGTACATCTATAGGTTCATCTGGTGTTTCTTCAATCAGTATTTCTGTGGCTGAAAGTGTTTCTTTTTTTTGATTGTTACATCCTATACTTATGCACATGCATACAAGTAGAACTTTCAGTATCAGGAGATTTCTTTTCATATCGTTTTATTAAAGTAAATTTATTTTTTTTGTTACCACCCTGGATTTTGTGACATATCAGGAGTTTGAATCAATTGATCATTTGGGATCGGAAATAATTCATGTTTTCCGGTAATGAACGGTTTTCCGTGTGCTGTCATTACTGAAGAAGCCTGCCCGGTTCTTATAAGATCAAACCACCGATCATGCTCCATAGCAAGCTCTAACCTTCTTTCATTCCAGATTAATTCTCTTAATGATTCCTGATCGGTAGTAGTAATATCCGGAAGATTTACTCTGGTACGAACCCTGTTTAAAGCATTTATGGCAGCAGAAGATTGATTTAACTCATTTAAAGCTTCTGCCTGTATTAATAAAACTTCTGCAAAACGTAGAATTCTTATGTTTTTATCACCATCACCATTCCCCGCATTGGCACTGGAATATGCTTTTTCATTATACCTGGGGTTTTCTACAGAAGCACTCACTTCTCGTCCATCAAATAAAGTTTCGCCAGCAAAAATGATTGTTGCATCTCTTCTAATATCATCTCCGGCAGCGTTAAAAGCGTTCAGAAGATCTTCTGATGGCGTATTGAATCCCCAGCCCCAACCACTTGTTCCTTTAGCACCTTGTGATGTGGAGTATTGTTGTATACCATGTGCTATAATCTCACCTCGTGCCTGTAACTCGAATATAGATTCTATACCATTTTCTCCCGATGCTCTCCATATTGTTGCAAAATCAGATGCTAAATCATATTGACCTGAGTTAATGACAGTAGTAGCCATATCGGCAGCATCTTGCCATTTTTCCTGATACAAATATACTTTTGCTAAAAGGGATTGAGCAGCACCTCTGGTTACTCTACCTAAATCTGAAATTTCATATTCACTTTTTTGTGGTAACGCATCTATAGCTTCTAATAAATCTTGTTCTATATATTCATATACTTCTGTAGTAGAAACTCTGTTTATAATATCCAAATGCTGTAATGGGATATCACCAAAGGACCGAACTAACCAGAAATAGTTTAAAGCTCTTAGAAATTTGCATTCTGCAATGAGCCTTGCTCTTAACGCTTCATCACTCATTTCGAATGTTTCTGTGTATTCTATAGCTAAGGAAGCTCTTCCAATAGTTTTATACCATTGTGTCCACATGGCTCTGATAGATACGCTTGATGTGGTATGCGTTAAACCATCTAATAAGTTTTTATCATTTCCGGTATCAGTAGGGGAACTTCCTTTATCTCCATTATCGGAGATAATTTCTGTAATACCAAGAAATGAAAATCCGTATGCAAAATCCGTATGTCTCCCATATACACCTGTTACAAATTGTAATGGCTCAAAGACTTCACCGCTTTCTTCAGCAGTAGGGGAAACGACCTCTACATCCTCCACAAAATCATCACAGCTTATCATAAAAATCCCTAAAAACAAAAGGGGAACTAAATATTTAGATCTTGTATTCATAGTGTTGTTTTTTAATAATTCCGTTTTTTTATAATTGTAAGTTAAGTCCTAATATAAAAGCTCGGGTAGTAGGATATGCAGATAATTCGATACCTGTAGTTCCTTTTGGATCTCCATATTCATCACCATCCAGATCATAGTTTAATTCTGGAGTAAAACCAGAATATTGAGTGATAATGAATGGGTTTTGTACCGTAAAATAAATACGAGCTTTATTGATCACTGATATTTCATCAATAGTATAACCAACAGTTATATTATTAACTCTAAAGTAATTTCCATCTTCTAACCAATAAGAGGAAGCTAAAGCATCTCTGTCTGCTCCGGGTGCAGTATTTGTAGATCCTTCTCCTGTCCATCTGTTATTGAATGTTTCTACTGTAATGTTTTCTCCTCCTAATCGTGTATTTGCAAGTCCATTATAGATTTTGTTACCACCCACACCAAAACCATCAATACTGAAATCTATGTTTTTATAGGTCCCACCAATGGTTACCCCATAGTTGAACGTAGGAAGATAAGAACCAAAGAATTTTTTGTCTCTATCATCAATAACTCCATCATCATTTTGATCTACATAACGCAAATGACCAGGAGCGGCATTACCTACAGATGGGTTATTATCAATTTCATCTTGATTTTGCCAGACACCATCTGCTTCTAGTAGCCACCAGGAAAATAAGGGTTCTCCATCTGCTAATCTTTTAGTGATTTGTCCATTAACCAGTGTGCCGCCAGTTTCTCCATCAAAACCAGGAGTTACATTTTCTACAGTGTTTTCATTTGTAGAAAAGTTAATACCGATGTTGTAGCTAAAATCTTTACCTATCTGGTCTTTCCAGTTTAATAAAGCTTCTATACCTGTATTTGATACTTCAGCAGCTTGTGCCAGAAAATTACCTTCAGATTGAGAGTTAAGTATATTCTGAACATTGATTATAGCATTTGTATTTCTTCTATTGTAGTAATCCACGGTTCCTGATAACTTACTTTTAAAAAGAGAGAAATCAAATCCAGCTTCCCATTCTTCAGTTATTTCCCATTGTAGTGGCGCTACGGGGCTTCCTAAGGAGGCCCCGAAAATTAGACTTTGTGTAGGTCCAAAAGCATAATTTTGATTACCACTGGCTGCATTCGTATTCACTTGTTGTACATTAAACGGTACATTTGCATTTCCTAATTGCCCCCAACCAGCAAAGATTTTAAGATGGGTCAGGGTGGGGTTATCTTTTAAAAAGTTCTCATTAGAAATAGTCCATCCTAAACTAACTGCAGGAAAATTATCAAAGAAATTTTCTCCTGTTACAAAATCACTCGTTCCATCTCTTCGGATTACTGCTCTTATAAAGTATTTTTGATCAAAATCATATTCTATTCTTCCAAAATAGGATTGAAGATTAGTAGATTGATTAAATTCTTGATTTATAGTGTTGTCAAAAAATGATGAGGTCCTATTGCCTAAACTTCTTAATCTTTCTTCTTCAAAAACATCGTATCCAAAAGCAGTAACTCTTTCTCTACTTCCAAAATTTTCTCTACTCATACCTAAGGTAGAGGAAAGGTTATGCCTGCCAAAGGATTTATTAAATGTAAGGAACCCTTCCAGATTCCATCTGTAATACTCTTCATCGATAACCTGCAGCGAGTTGTTTGCAAATTCTGTAGAAATAATACCATCACCATCTGTATCTATTCTTCCTGCTTCAAATTCTTCTATCGTTCTTCTGGGATCAGCATTTAGCCATCGTTCTCTAATGGGATTATATGTATTTTGTTTAGAATAAAATTGAGTGGCTCCAAATCTACCAGTAAATGTCAAAAAATCCGTGATATCTAATGCTGCAGTAATTTGCCCTTGTAGGGTAGTGGTATTGATATCTTCATCCTGAAATACTATTTCGGAAACTGGATTTCCGTGTGGGTACAATCTTCCAACGGATTCTCCTTCTGCAGCTTCATAACCTGCAATTCCTGTTGTTTGATTGACAAATGATTGTCCAAACCTTCCATTATCATAATATACAGGTATTAATGGTGATTGACGATATGCATTATTGAACGCTGTAAAAGGCTTGGGATTTTGATTTGTATACGTAATATTGACATTTTGAGTAATTCTGAATTTGTCTTTAAAAAGATGGTACGTATTGTTGTTACGGATAGTTCCTCTTCCAAATTTACTGTCGTTTATCCCTTCTTCTTCTAAGAAGTTATAACTAAAGAAGTAATCTATATTTTCTCCTGCACCTGCAACTGAGAAATTATGATTGGTAGTACTACCTAGTTGTATGAGTTCGTCATACCAGTCGGTATCATATCTCTGATTTTCTTGTAACAAAAAACCGTCTGAAGCAGCACTTTCTTCATTAAAGTATTGTGTATACTGTGCTGCATTTGCCATTTCTACTTGATTGAGAATTGTTTTTACTCCATAGAAAGAGTCAAAACTGAAAACTGCTTTTCCTTTTTTTCCTTTTTTTGTTGTAATTAAAATAACACCATTGGCAGCTCTTATACCGTAAATATTAGCGTAAGAAGCACCTTTAAGAAATTCTATGGACTCTATATCTGCAGGGTTAATACTTCTTATATCTTGTATGGGTTGACCGTCTACAACATAAAAAGGTTCTCTACCAGCTTGTGCAGTTCCTAAACCTCTTACAATAACAGTGGGCGTGGCACCAGGGGCATCATTTGCTATAATATTAACACCAGCAACTTTTCCTTGTATGGATTGTAAGGCAGTAAGTGCAGGCTGTTTTATAATTTCATCTGATGCTATAGATACTACGGAGCCAGTGATGGATGCTCTTGACTGACTACCATATCCTATGACAACTATTTGTTCTAATTCGGATGTTTTAGCGTCCATTATAATAGAGAGTTCCGTTTGATCTCCAATAACAGTTTCTTCTGCCTCTAATCCAATGTAGGAAAACACAAGTGTTTGTCCTTTTGATGCCTCGATACTAAAATTTCCATCAAAATCCGTTTGTGAACCAATATTGGTTCCTTTTATTAAAATGTTAACGCCTGGTAAGGGTAATCCACCTATATCAGTAACAGTGCCTGTGATTAGTGTAGTGTCCTGAGCATTTAGGGTTTGGAATAAACACATAGTAAGTATACATATTACTATTCTGATCATTCGTTTATCGAATTTTGATCTATGATTTAATAAGCACTTCATTTTGTGATAATTTAATTATTAAGTTAAATTTTTATCAAATTAATAATATTTTATTGTTGTTCAGGATTTGGGCAAGTACATAAAAAATACATCATTAGAGATTTATGTGGCTTAGACTTGTGTTACAACGCTTTTGAAGTAGTAGTTTACCAGCATTTTATGTTGCTTTTTTAACTTATTGATGTAGTGATGATGTAGTTCTAAAATTAATGTTTTATGATTTTCTTAGCTATTTTGGAGTAAGACTACCTCAGTAATCAAAAATTCGAAGTTCAGTTTGTATTATTCTATACTCAGGTTGAATAAAGATGCGTATATTCTTCTTTATCTAGGCGATCGTGGATAAAGCGGTATTCTTTTAGTTTATAAATCCTTGTGAAACTTATAAAGGTCTTGTCATACTAATAGTGCTAATTATTGGATTCTTTTTTCTATTGTCTCATTATTGGAAAAGTAATTCTAAGCGATATCTATAAACGAATTATTTTTTTTAAAAAGTTAATGCATTTGTATATCTAAGCAGTATTAATCTTAAATAACTTAACGCTTATATCAACCTGTAAGTAGGATACAGTAAATGTTACTTAAATGTGATTAAGAAATTAGATAAGTTCTTAGAACTATCTATTTCTAATTTTTTTCTTAAACGATATCTATGTATTTCAACACCTCTGATTGTAATGGCCATTAGCGGTGCTATTTCTTTAGAGGATAAATTCATTTTGAGATACGCACAAAGTTTTAGATCCTTTGGTGTCAACTGGGGGTAATGTTTAAGAAGGTTATCAAAAAAATCTTCGTGTAATTCTTTAAAATTGACTTCAAAACGTTTCCAGTCTTCATTATTATTTATAGAATCATTGACTTTTTTGATAATAGATTTGTAACGTTGTTGGTTAGAAAATTTCTCTTTGTTCAACAAGATCATACTTTTTAGTTCCAGAATTACTTCGTTCTTTTTGGCAATATTCATAGTTATTCCCGCTAATTCTTTTTGTTTTAACTTAATTTCTTTGGTCAACTTCTCTCGTTCGAAAGCAATTATTTTTTCATTTTGCTGTTTTTCTAAACGTTCTTTTAATTCTTTATGATGTTTTTTTAGTTTATTTTTATTGTACAATCTTATCAGATATATAAGCCCTAATAAAATTAAGAAATACAGAGAGAGACTTACATTAGATAAATACCACGGGGGTTTAATTTCAAATTGGATTTCCTTTGGGATCGATTTTTGATTATTAACTCCTATAGTAAAGATGTTAAGTTTGTAGTTTCCATAGGGTAGATTCTGTAAATTAATGGTACTTGTTTCTAGATAAGAAGACTGTGTCTTAGTGCCGGATAATTCATAATAATATTTTTTATTAATAAGACCAGGGGACGAGACTTCCAGAGTAATATTTTGAGAGTTTTTGAATGGAATTTTTATGATTTCAGTATCTAATGGATATAAAGTTTCTTCATCTTTGATGACATATATTTTAGGGGCAGGAATACTATCAACCCGCTGTTTTCCCTTTAATTTTAAAAAGTTCACCTGAGCATATCCATCTCCCAGTGTGATGAGGTGCAGAGAGTCGTTTAATCGAAGACTATTTTCTGCATCAGGAACGAGTCTATTCATTAATTGATTTTCAGAAATAACCAAACTATCTTTTTTAAGATCTGTATAGATAATTCTTTTAGGATTTTCATTATCTATAAACCAAAAATGTTCTTGATCAAAAGAAACAAGGTCAATATTAGTATAGGTTTCAAATTCTTTGAATTTTACGATTTTATCAGGAATTGGATCATATTTATACCAGGTTCCTTTACTATTAAATACAATTTGATTTTTAATATTATAGAGTTTTACCTGATAATTACTATCCGTGGTATCTGTATGAAATTCTTGTATTTGTTCAATAGTATCATAGCTTTCATTTATTTTTATTTTATAAAATCCTTTATAAGGGTGGGCAACCCAGATGGAGGTAGGATTTTCAAAACATAACTGTTTTACCGGGAATTCAATCCCTTTAAGTCGGGATGTGTGCCAGATACCGAGTTCAGTTTTATGATATTTTACAATTCCATTGTAGGTACCTTGTAAAAAAGTATGTGGTTGTTCCGGGATTTTTATCATCTGATATCCACCAGAAAAATTTGAAATCTTTTGAAGTGTTGATGTATTTACTATAAAGGTACCTGTATTATGACCACAAAATAATTGATCGTCTAAGACTGTTAAATCCCACACATGTCCTTGTGAACCTTCTACAAATTGTAATGTATCATTTTGTATATAATAAACCCCGGTATTACTACCCAGGTAAGTAATAGTGTCTAATACTGCAATATCATATACAGTGCCTACAACACCAGAATAATCCGTATAATATTTGGTCGGCGAATCTAATTGAATTCGATCAATTCCACTATCCAACCCAACCCATAATTGTTCTTTGAACTTATGAAGTGATAATATAGTGTTGTTTTGTAATCCTATTTTTCTATTAATCTGCTCTATTTTTTTTGTTTTAGTATCATATATGTAGATCCCATTTTTTATGGTACCAAAAACAATGTTGTATGGACTTATAGCTAACATCTTATTTAGTTGATGTTGCTGCAAAAAGCCATTGATCGTCTCATTCCAGGGGATTACCTTATCGTCTTTATAAAAGTAACAACCTTGTAATTTTGTTCCTACCAATATGCCTCCATCATATAAAACCATATCGGTAATGGTTTTATTTTTAAAGAGTTTTTGATCTTTTAACGGTATTAATTTATTATTAACAAATTCATAAAGCCCTTGTTTCCTGCTGGCAGCAATAATTTTGTCATCTTTTACAATGAGATCTGTTATAATTTGATCAGTATCTAATACAGTAATTTTATCGTTCTGATAGGTATAAATCCCAGAAAAAGATCTAAAAATGACAGTATTATTATAAGGTATTATTTGCCAAAACTCTTCATTTGTAAACGTATGATTTTTGATTAAATTTGTAAGAGACACGTATTCAAACTGTCCTATGCTATTAGTCGTCCAGTATCCAAATTCTTCATAAGAACCAGTAAAAACTTTATTATCAACGATTGCTATGGAGCGGATAATTGTATTGTTGGGTAATTTATTTAGTTTCCATCGTTCTCCATTAAAATGAAGTAATCCTCTATTATTAGCAACAAATAGTTCTCCATCCTTGTTTGTAGTTAACCCCCAGTTCTGACTGGCGGCATTGTACTCAGAGACTTTATAATTATTAATTGGTGGAATAAGGTCTTGAGCTATTATTTCAGGACATAAAAAACATAAAAAAAGTACTAGGTTAATGTGTTTTTTTATTTTACTCAAATACATTTTCTAAAAATTAGTGAATGATATCATTTTCTACCCTGATATAGTTATTTAGAATATTTTCTTTTACTAGCATCTTCTTATCGTTAAGGACAATATTGTAGAAAGGAAGTACTGCATTACAAAGAAATGCATAAAGCAATCTCATCTCCTAAGCACAATTTAATTCATAAATAAAACAGGGAGTTTATGTAAACTTATTAAAAATACTTTGAATCTGATTCCTAATGATGAAAATGTTAAGATGATATGTTGCTTTTACACATTACATAATTATATGAAGAAATTGAATAAAACAACAAGGGGCTATTAGTAATTTTATTTAGGAAATCATTATATACACAAAAGCCCTTTGGTTAAAGGGCTTTTATAAAATTATGATGATGGTATTATAATACTACTTACAAAGTTTTTTGAGAAATCGTAAGTATTTGGTTAATAGGTTTTAAGGTTGTAATTTCGGTTGATTTAGTTCTATAAGAGTGTTTAAGATGATACAGCAACAACTCTAGGTTCTTCAATTTGTTTTTCTTCAATCTGTTCCTTAGTTATCTCTCTGGTTAACCATCCACTTCTACCTGCTGTAGCAATAGCATAAGGAGTAATCCAAAATAAAGTAAATGCATAGAAAAGACTATATGGATATGCCCATAATGCTTCTGACGAGCTATGTTTTTTAGCATAAAATAAGGCTTGCATACTTGAGAAAGCTAAAATACTAACTAAGGTAGAGCTTAAAAATAGTACAGGATAAGTAAAGATAAAAAATAACATTAGTACCACTGCAGGATATGCCATTATCATTTTTAACCATTGATTTAACAATAATATTCTTGTTCCTGTTTTAGCTCCATCTCTAAAATTTCCAAAAGCAAATTTACTCATAGCAAGATTCTCACGCACATTACTTCTTTCCCAACGTGTAAACATTTTATTAAGGTTTCTGTAATTTTCAGGGATATTTGTGTATACAAATGCTGTACGCTGAAAAAATACTTTATATCCTTGTTTCAAAATCATATTCGTCATTGCCCGATCTTCACCAATCTTAGATACTTGCCCCATAAAAGTTTGACTAATCCATTCTTCTCTACAATTAAAAACAGCCTCTTTACGATATGCAGACAAAGCACCAGGTGTACATAATACAGACCCTAATCTACTTTGTGCAGAACGAATGAACTCAAAACTAAAAGCAAAACTCACATTTAGCATACGAGGAATTAACGCTTTATCTCTATTAAGGACACGTACATTACCCGCTACTGCTCCACATTCTTCATTCACAACAAAAGGGCTGGCCATAATACGTAAAGTATCTTGTTTTACTATAGAATCGCTATCTACAGTAATAAAAACATCTCCCATACCTAGATTAAATCCACGGTATAATGCATGCCTTTTACCTTTATTTTCAGGTTGTTGATATATAGAAATACGGTTACCTAATTCTGCTTTAGCTTTTTGCATCCATTGCCAAGTATCATCTACACTTCCATCATCAATAGAAATTATTTGTAATTTTTCGTGTGGATAATCACTTGCAACCAAACTTTTTAAGGTTTTATATACTAGCTCTCCTTCATTGTACGCAGGTACAATCACTGTACATAATGGTAATTCTTCATTCGACACTGATTTAATAACTTTATATCGTAGGTATAATGATAATATATATACTAAAAAACCTACTTTGATAGCTAGAAGAGATAATCCTGCGATCATCAAAGTAATACCCCAGGCAGTACTCATTCTTTCTAAATATATTTTTTCAAAGTAAGGTTGTAAGAAATAAAACAATGATACAGCTCCAAATAATAATAGAAATGTTCCTACTAAAATAAAAGATGAAGATGAATTTGCAATTAGCCTTTCTAAACGATTAGAAGGCTTGTCTACAGACATAATTTTTTCTGTGGATATGGATGTTGTTGATCGCTTCATAAATATTTCCCTTAATTTTTATAATTAGAGGTCAAGTTTAATGCCGTTTTGAAATATGACTGAATAACAGTGTTTTAGGGTTTTTCAGGCCATTTTTAAGTGTGAAAATTTTACACATGTGTAGATATTTTACCCACAATTTCACTTGTAATTAAGGTCATGTATATATTTTTATGATAGGCATTGTAAAAGTATAAGGTATATAACCCACGGATCAAGCGATCAGGTGTATTAGAAATATAAAACTATTCTTTTATTATGTAATAAATAAAATTCCTAAATATTAGCATAGTAGTAAGATAATGTTTTGCTAATGGGGGTATTTTTTTATGCAGGAGATGAATTATAATCAAATGGCAACCTCGTATTTTTGTAGCATTTCTAAGCTGATGTATTCAAGAGCTTTTTGATGAGTTGCCTTGAGAATTACGTTTGGAGCTTTTCCTGCACGTTCAGCTTCTAACCATCGGTTAATACATAAACACCATGTTGAGCCAACTGTAAGACCAGGAAAGTTCCAATAGGGTATTGGAGTGGATAGATCATTTCCACGAGATTTTGTATAATCTAAGAATTCTTGAGTCATGATAGAGCATACGATATGCGTACCTGTATCCTCTTGTATGGTTCTACAAAACCCATCTCTGAAGTATCCGGTTTTAGGATCTTCACAACAAGATTGTAAAACGGTTCCCAGTACATTTAATTCTTTTTTGTTTGTCATATTTATATTCCAGGATCAGGTCTTCCTTTCAGCCTTATTTCGATTCTTTTTTTCTTTGCAGTCAAACGTTTCATGACGTCCATTAAGGATGTATCTTTTGTTTTCTTATAAATTTCGTTAATCGCTAAAATAAGTCTTTTTGCTTCTCTTGATGCAACAACTCTATCGCTGGTAGACATATGACTCATTTTTGCATTTTCAAATAGGGTAGCTTCTTTTAAAATATCCATTGCATATCTGTTTAATATTATTTAAAAATAGTTAAACAAATTTATTTTGCAAAATAAAGACACTTGATTATAATAATTTTAAGAATATTTATTAGTAACTATAATATCATTCAATTTTTGTATTTAAATCTAATTAGATACTAAAATTTGTTTGTAGTTGCTTTCTTTGTACGTTGTAAATTATTTTTATAATACTCCATCTTTTCATTAAATTCGTTTTTATCCATTTCATTTTTTGAACTTAAAAGTATATCCATTGCTTTCTGAAAAGAGGTATTGGCTTTGCTAATTTCTTCATTTTTTTCATAAAATTCTCCTTGGCTATCATAAAGGTTATGTGCTTTAGGGAATTTGTTGATTGCCCAGTTTATTACTATAAGTGCATCATCTGTTTTTTGGTTCCAAAAACATTCATAGGCAAATGTATTTACCATTTCTGGATCTAATGTGATTAGGTTATTATTTGCTAAATCCTCATAGTATTTGATAATATTTTTTCCCGTCCTGAATTGATAATCAATGTACGCCTTAATACCATAAAATACTCCGACAGGAACTGTAGTACTGTGGTTCTCAGTAACAGAAAAATCTTTTGTACTTAGATGAATTTTAGATGTAAATTTTTTATCGCTAAGTAATTTGATAACCTTTTGATTAGCTTCTGACCAACCTGCCCATCGGTCTGCAGTCCGCGTATTTTCATTAGAGTTACTGATGAAAACCATCTTTTCTGTTTTTATATCTTTAGGGGACAATTTCGTGAATTTTTTTACCAGCTGTCCATCATCGTATGCATAATTTGGGGATATAGCAATGTATGCATCAAAAATATCTGGTTCTTTTATAAGACTATAACTGATAAAGGTAGCACCATTAGAATGTCCTATGGCAATTTTTTCAGGAAGTGTTCTATATTGCTTATCAATATAAGGGACAAGTTCTGTTTTAATAAAATTTAAAAAATTATCTGCTCCTCCAGAAAAATTACCATATTTCTTAATCGTTTCTTGGTTAGTCGCTTTTGGTAAAAAATCATTATTTCGGCTTTGATTCTTTTCTCTATTAAATGGTGATTCAATTCCCACTACGATAAAGGCAAATTCTTGACCACTTTCAAATTGAGTAATAGCATGTACCAGATCAAAGTATTCTCGTGCCTGCGCATCAAAAACATATATAACTTCTAGTTTTTTATCAGGATATTCTTCATATTGCCATGGAGTATATATCCAGATATTTCTTTCCTGATCTAATACAGCAGAACTAATTCTTGTTGATTCTATGTGTTGCGCACATAGCGAAAAATGAAATAAAGTCAATAAAAAAACCAGTTTTCTCACGTGTCTATTTAATTTTATTTGTGTTTAGTAAAATAATTAAAAGTAATCATTTTTCGAATATACATAATTTAACCTCTCTTTTCTTACTGAAGTATCCGTCTGGTCTACTAACTTTCTATTCTTTTGTCTATATTACTTTATGAAAACTGTTATTATAAAATCTACATCAAAAAACGGGATCATAAATATCAATGTCTTTTGGAAGATAAACGCTGATCGTTTCTATTTAAATCGTAGTACTACAGTTTCTTTATCATTGGGATAGAAAGTAAAAATATAAATAATGATGCCAGTATCATTGGTAGTATAGTTTGTAACCATGATACAGGCAACCTCTCTTTATAATATTCTGGTGTAAATTGACTCCAATCTATAACATCTGCTTTTTTGCCTTCGAATATTGTGGGGTAAAAAAACAAACGTAATTTTTCATGAAACTGACGTGTAGCATCTAAGTAGTTTAATTGCTGGCTCATACTAGTTCCAGATAATTGGTTGAAAATAAGCTGTATGTACATATTGGGAACTGCTGTCGCCAATTTCTTGCTAGTCTGTTCTCTTAATCTGATTTTTTTATTTAATGCCTCTCTTTCTTTTTTCGAATCATCATCACCCATCTGCTGCATTGCATAGTACCATAACCAATTAAAACCATCCGTAGGATACCCGTATTTTTCAAATTGTGGGTAATGTTTATAAAACTTGGCTATCGTAGCTGTTTTATCAGTATCCCATTTTACGTGATATCCATCTCGTTGTGCTATTGCAGTACTTAATGCTTCAGGAACAGGATATTTTAAAGAGACGTAACTATTGATTCCGGCGGGTATAAGTATTAGTAATACAAGCCATGCGGATAAAAGAAGTAACGCATTAAAGCCTGAAGTTTTTTTGTGAATAATCACAAAAAATGAGAGTGCAAACCAAAAAATAATATAACAAATAGCAAGTGCAATCATTGCTAAAAAACGACTGGTAAAAGGAATATTCATAACAAACTTAGCAATACAAAAAAGAAGGATGAGTACTGAAACTAATAATACAAATCTGATTGCGAGTTTGGATATGATAAAACGAAGCTTTGATGTTGCCTGAATGGCTACTAATTGCCAGGTGCCGGTTTCTGTTTCTTCTGAAACTACATTAAAACTCAAAACAATGACTAATAGAGGAAACAAGTAAATAATTACAAAAGAAAGATCGAGATTCCCTGATTGAAGATTCATTGGATTGACCAAATCTGTATCAAACCTTTGTGCTTCAAAAGTTTTTATGGTAATCTGTTTTACTATTGGGTTTACATCTGTCTGACCAATAGATATTCCAGCTAGCGGGTTTAATGAATTAATGTAGCTAAACTTTGTGTAATACAATAATAGACCTAAATCATCATTATGAAGTGCTATTTGCCGATCTACATGTGTTTTTTGATATTCATTCACTTCAGCGATTGCCTGTTGTTGTCGCTCGATGTGTTTATTTCCGATATTAATTGCAATAATACCTAGTACTGTAATGAGCAGTAAACTAATCCAAACTTCCTTGGATCTGATACATTGCTGTAAAAATAAGATATAAGTCTTCATATCGCTTTTGCTCTTTTTGATGTGATCACTAGCCATACCATAGCTACAATTGTCCACAGCATTAGGGACAGTAATGCCGGGAAAGCAATTTTAATTGAATTACTAAATTTTATAGGTTCGTGACTGAAATCCTGAAACGCTGACCAATGGGTGTGATCTATGATATGCTTTTTTCCCTCAGAACCACTTGCTTTTTTTGGACTTATATATTCCATCTGTAGTTCGTTCATGGTTTGCGCTAATTGATATCGATAATCATCAGCCTTATTTTGAAAATCCATATAAGATGAAAAATCCGTTTCTGACAGGGTCATTGATACTAATTTAATAGCTGTAAATGGATTGATAAAAGATGAAAAGTGTGTAACATTATTTTGTTTTTTATAAATATTTACTAATGCTTCATGATGTTTTCTATATAAGGCAGACGAGATTTTTTCTCCTTCTCTCATTACAAAACCTGAATAATTAAAGGGTAAATCAGTTACTTCATCTACGTTATGAGCTTTTAAAACAGAATCTTTAAGATGTTGGTAGTGCGGATCATCAGGATTATGGCTGTCACCTTGCTCAATAACCTCTTTCTCAATAGCAGATTGAAACGCTAATTTACTGGGTGTAGGGAACCAATAGTTCCCTAACGCCTGAGCAGATTTAGGCAACAGTACTAAAAATAATAACCAGATCCCTAATAATCGCAATAAAGCATTTTTAGGACTGCTACTAGTCGCCGATACTACAATGGTTAGTATAGATACAATACACAAAAATACTAAATACCCCAATCCGATGAGTATAAATCGTAACCAAAGATGATCACTCATAGCTTGATCATTACCTGTTATAAGTGTAATGGTAAGTAATAAGAAGACAGGAATAAAATATAATAAAGAGATGGCTAACAGCCCCATTGATTTTCCTATCAATAGTTCTTTCCAACTAGCGCCTTGAGAAAGCAGGATCTTCAGCGTGCCATTTTGTCTATCTGCTGCTACGCTCGGAAAGCCAATAAAAAATATTATCAAAGGTAATACGAGTTGTAATAATAACGCTAAACTTAATTCACCAAATCGTAAAGTACCCGTAGAGAATGTTGCCTCAGAAAAATTAACACTGTTTTGCTGGTGCGCTTCTAAAAAAATGGTGTTTCCGGTAAAACTTTCCAATCCATAATCAAACATAGCGAGTGGAGGATGTTTCCGAAATGCAAATGTTCCAAAATGAGACATTCTGTGGGGATGCTTATCAGGGTTAGCTTCCCAACTTTGTCTGGCTTTCACTTGATGGTCTTGCCTGATATTATTTTGCGTAATATGATTTTGAACACCATTAACTATGGCATACCCAGCGAGTACTATAAAAATAAAATATAATACATAAAATGCTTTGAGGTTCGTCGCATTACGCCAAAAGTTAAGTGCGAATAATCGAATGTTTACCCATTTCATATGTTCATTTTTATTGTTTTTTAATTATCATACTTGTGTCGATACAGATCAGTATAGCACCTTTTATGATTCAAATAATCATAAGATGGAATGATTATTTGAATCATATTGGTTTCATCTTTTTTAAAATTTATAGGTGGTTGTTAGTAACACATTTCTAGGTGCTCCCGGAAAAACTCTGGTCGCATTCAATGCTCCATTCCAGTAGGTTTCATCTAATAAATTATTAAGTTTTAGTGCGATCTGCATATCAATTCCCGAAGGGCGATAATAAACCGCAGCATCAAATACTGTATATTCTGGTAATACAAGACGATCTCCGTACCATGACAAGCGATCTCCTCGATATTCCATGCCTAAACCTACTCCGATATTTCGAAGCGTTCCGTGTGTAAAATCATATCTACCCCAGAGATTAGCGCTGTGTTCTGGAGCTCCCCCAATACGTTCACCAATTAAAGCAGGGTCATCATCTTCAATAATCTCTGCATCAATAAATGCATATGAAGCACTTATCTGAAGATTAGGAAGTACATATCCGTTAAGATCCCACTCAAAACCACGACTCTGCTGTTCTCCTCTTTCAGTCAATATAGACTCATCATTGGGGTCTTGTTGCAATAAATTCTTTTGAGTAATTTGATAAATTGCAGCATTTACAGTTAGTTTTCCTCCTAAAAATTCTCCTTTTGCACCAAATTCGATATTATTACTTTCTAAAGGATCAAAACTAGCGGGAGAGCCTCCCCAGAAAAAACTTTCGGTAGCTGGTGATAATGTCACCGTGTTAGATTGCGGTTGAAAACCTTCTACATAGGAGCTATATATACTAATCGCATCTGTAGCTTCATAGGTTACACCTATTCTAGGAATAAAAGCTTCATTCTTAAAGGATTGTTCGTTATTTGACTTGTAATCAAATACATCTTCATACCAATCGTAACGTAAATTTAGCAATGCTGAAAATTTACCTATTTTAAATTGATTCTGAATATAAATACCATTAGAGGTAGTAAGGTTAGCTGGAATAGCAAACTCAGAGATAATATAATTTGCAGTTTCTCTGGCAGTATTGTTTGGATTCGCAAGGTCAAAATGATCTACATTAGGTCTTGGCGCAGTGATACCATCAATATCTATGGTTTCAAACTGATCTGCTGCATCAGGATCAAAAGAAGTTGCTGTACCGTCTATCCTTCTGTATCTACGAGCTCCATTAGACGCGCCACCTATGGTACGTTCCCATCTGCTACCATCATATCCGGCTAAAAATTTATTGGTAATCTTATCATGTTCCATATCAATGTTGATAAATGCACTATAGTTGTCTGTAATCCAAAACTGCTGTCGTTCTGTATAGCGCAATTCAGCTAGGGTAGGGATACTATTTCCATCGATATCCACCGCTGCAGAACCTGCTACACGGTGTTCTGCAAGATCCTCTTCCCATGTTTGTTTCATATAAGAAGCATTAAATCCAATATTCTTTGTAATCTCCTTGCTAAAATTACTCATGATCATAAATTCTTTGGATCCATAAAAGTCGTTAGCTGCTCCCACATTAGTAGAGATATCCGTACTATTTAGATCAAACTCTCCATTAATAGCACCAAACAACGGTTGCCCACGATCCAGATTTCCTACACCGTTACTATATATCATTTCTACATTTAATGCGGTGGTGGTATTAGGCAAAAACGTAATAGACGGTGCTATCAGGAACTGATTGTTCTGTACCAAATCTCTAAAAGATCTTGCTTCTTGAACCGCTGCATTAAAACGATACAATAAAGTTTTAGATTCATTCAATGGTCCGGTGAAGTCTGCAGTAGCTCTAAGTGTTCCGAAACTTCCTGCTGTAGCACTAACCTCATTTCTTTGTTCTTTTAAAGGTTTTTTAGTTACCAAATTCACAGATCCACCGGGATCAACACTAGAGAATGTTACAGAGGATGGTCCTTTAATAACTTCTGCTCTTTCAATATGGGAGGTAATGGGTTGTAGAAAATAATACTGACGTGTTCTTAAACCATTAATAAGTTGACCGTCTTCTGCCTGAATGATCCCTCTGATATTAAAATGATTGTAGAAACCGGTATGTGTTACACTACTCGAAGTTTTTATAGCATCTGCAATCTGAAAAGCTTGTCTATCATTCATTAACTCTTTCGTGATAGTGGATACTGCCTGAGGTAATTCTTTGTTTTTTATGGCGACTTTTGTTGATGAAAACGAATAATCACTGTTATAATCCGTTCTGGCTCGACCCACTACTTCTACACTTTGTAACTGCTCTGTGCCTTCTTCTAATAAAATGGTTCCTATATCGAATGATGGACTATCATTAATCTCGAAGGTGTTTTTATAAGGTTGAAATCCTAAATAGCGCACTTCAATAGTATAGGTGCCAGAAGAGGCGTTTATAGTAAACAGACCTGTGTTGTCTGTGAGTCCGTTATACTTATTTGTAGAATTTTTTATAGAAATAGAAGCTCCTGGTATTGGCAAATTTTGAGAGTCGAAAACAGTACCTGTTATTTTTACCTGTGCAAAAGAAGCATAGTTGACTACTAAAAATAATAGGAGGGTAATTGATTTAAAAAGTTTCATTATGTGAATTGTTTTTTTTAAAAATTTAGATGGTTTTTAAATATAGATTTTGTAATTCGGTCGCGTTAATAGTACTAGTGTCAGAAGTATGAACCAATGTTCCTTCTTTCATAATACCAATCTGGGTGCCTACGTTTACTGCGTTAAAGATGTCGTGGGTAGCCATAAAAATAGCTTTCCCTTCGTTGCTTAGTTCTTTACATATTTTTGTAAATTCTTGTGTTGCTTTAGGATCTAAACCAGAGATAGGTTCATCCATAAAAATGTACTCGGCATTTTTAGAAAGTGCGATGGCTATTCCTACTTTTTGTCGCATTCCTTTAGAATAGGATGATAATTTTTTCTGGTGCGCAGCTTCTTGTAGCCCGGCTTTTGACAAAAAATCAGACAATTCTGATTTTGTATAAGTTGCCCCTGCCAACCTACTGAAGAAGTTAAGGTTCTCTATACCCGAAAGATTTCCATATAATTGAACTACTTCTGGGATGTAGGCAATCATCTTAGTAGTTTTATTGTTATTAGGTTTTACTGTAATTCCGTTGACTAATGCTTCACCACTGGTAGGAGCCATAAGTCCTAAAAACAAATTAATAGTGGTGGTTTTACCGGCACCGTTTTGACCAAGTAGACAAAAAATCTCTCCTTTTTCAACAGATAGGTTTAATCGATTGAGTGCTTGATGCTTACCGTACGTTTTTGTAAGATCTATAGCTTTTAGCATATGTTTATATTTAGAAAATGTATGATGATAGTTTTTTGTTTTTTTAGATGTTAGCATTGGGAGCATGCGTATAACAATTTTTGTTCGTACACTTGTAATAGTTGTGATTATAGATATAGAGAGCTACTAATGCAATTGATGGTATATAGATTGTGGTCTCTATTATATAAGAGAAACCTGATTTTTCGTTTAAAATGAATACAAACATAAGTATCCAACTTAACCAAAACGCGCGTGGTATCCATTGCTTCGTGGTATGATGAAACGACCAGAATACAGCTATAAATGCAACGGCTATTAAAATAAGATCTGGTGTTCCCCACCATAAGGGATTAGAAGGATGAAGCTGTTTGTGCCCAGCGTGTGTAGTCAATAGAAAAGGTGTAGCTACACAATACGTAAGGCACAAACCGCTTGCAAAACGATCCAACATATCGTGGGACTCACTCAATCTTGTAACTACTTTCATAAAATTTAAGGTGCTGAAAAAAACTTACTGTTGTAGGGTAACGGTTCGGACAACTTTATTAAAAGGACCTGGTATCAGATTTCCTTCTGCATCAATAAGTTCCAGCTGGATGGTAACTTCACCTTTTGGCAATCCTTGAATAATGTGTGGAGCCCATTCAGCAATCATAAATTCCTCTCCATTAATAGTAGCGCGAACCTTATGACCATTTTCTGAAAGTTTTGTGTTGAGTACAAAGAAATCCAATAACAGGTTCTCAGTGTCTTTACCTGAATATGTTCCTTTAGGACGACTATAAATGAGGGTGGGAGTATCCATAGTAAGACCAAGAGTGTCCTTTGGGTTTGAACCTACCTCTAATTTCTGTACTACTACAGAATTTTCATTTTTAACCGACTCGTGATAGGAACGGCTTAAAAAGGCAACTAAGTGATGAACTCCATCAGGAATTTCTTTTTTAAATGTAGGTTCATAATGTGCAGAGTAGGGTTGATTATCCAATATAAAATGGATGTGTTGTCCCTTATCAGAATTGGCTAATAATGTTGCATTTTGGCCTTTGGTTTGCGCACCTAATTCATAATTATTTACGGCAAAAGTAAAATTAATTTCTCCATTATTAATAGCCTTATCCGTTTTGGGGATATTCATCTGTAATTCGGCATCAGCATACGCTGGTGAACCCTGTAGTTTTTCAAGAGTGATTGGCGGTACTGCGATTTCTTCAGAAACTTCTTCATCAATTATAACTTCTTCTTTTGAACTGCGTTGCTGCTGTTTGCAAGAGGTAATAGTCAATGCAATAAGTATGAGTGTTGTAAAACGTTTTTGGATCTTATTTTTCATGTTACTATATTTTTAAAAAGGTTCCTATTTAATAACTATTGTTTTTATGTAGTTGGTTAAAGTCCCAAATTGATACTTTACCATTATTTGTTATGGTCAGATTTCCTAGTTGGCGGGTAGTGTTATCCTTTTTATTTAGATTACAAGTGATTTGAGTAATTCTACTGTATTCTATTTTGTCTGAGAATTCAATCACTATATTAATATCTCCACTTTTGATAGTATATACCTCATTTTCCTCTTTTATCAATTTGCACTTTAAATACCCTAACTCTTGTGCAATCCGCCGAAAATCATTCAGGGTACAAGTCAATCGTATAGATTTGATGCTATGAAATAGCTTATGGTTTTCATAAATACCTTCTAAAAACTTTTCTCTCGAATAAGAGGTATGTTTCTGGTTGTGAAGATGATCTAAAAAGCCAGGATTATAGAAACCATACCAGGTATGTAAAGATGTTCCGAAACTGGGAGTGTAAAAAGCTTTAAACCAGGTCTGTTCTTCGCCGTTAAGAGACATTTTTACAATTTCTGAAGCATGTAATAAGGAATCTTTTGCTTTCCTTAATTTAGGTTTCATACCTACATGAAAATGCTCTCCTTCATTTTTTAATGAAAATCCTATACCACTTTTTCCAACTGGTTCATTGAATCTATTATTTGGACCTAAAATTTCAATATAATGCTGGTGTCCTCTTAGGTAACAGGTAGAAAAACTTTCAGTCATCGGTGCAAAATCCGGTAGCCCTGAGTCTATGGCACCATAAGTATTTTTCCAATGGTTGTTTTCGTTTAAACTAGCATAGGTGGTACTATCAACGACTACATATAAATGATCAAACAAAACTTTAGAAATATCTTGCCCCAGAGCCGCATCCACTTTTTGTCGGTCAATGATGGAGGGGTCATATTCTTTCTGTCCTTTCCTTTGGCAAGAAATGAGAAATAATGTAAATAGTGTAACGGCTGTAATACGAAGTATCATATTAAAACTATTTAAAAATGTTATTTTATCAATAAATTATGTATCTCTGTTTAAGCCCTTGTGTTGTAGATAATAAAGGCTAGAAGACATTAAACGTTGTAGGATACCGTATTCCTTCTAAGCAATTATGGTAATAAGATTATAGTATACGTTTTAGCTATCGCTTCTTAGCCTATTGGATAAAAGCATAAAACAATTACAGAGATTATTACAAATTAATAGATAGAAATAAAGACTTTATAACACAGGAGGTGGTTTATTATAAACCGAGGTAGGAGAAACAATCTTAGCTATTGGACTGTTAAAGAAACAGTCAACTACAATAGAACTTGGATTATTTACAATATGTCCGTTATCGTATGATGTATCTCCTGTGTACCAATCTAATTGGACTGATTGTGATGTAATATCGCAGAGCTCACAAGAAATAGTATCATCATCTTCAAACATATGATCTAATGCATGCATATCCGCAATCCTTGGCACAAGAAAAGCGACCAAAAACAAAAAAGTACTTATATGTTTATGAATTGGATGCTGCATTTTATACTTTAAGACGATAAAACTAATCATTTTCAATTAAATAAAAAGATATAATGACTATATTTTAATGTCCATACGCTTCTATTTTTTCAATAAATACTTATGAGTTATTAAATTAACATAAATGATTGATTCTTTTAGTGTAATTAACATTTCACAAATACTGAATTTTAGTAGATCTTTAATTTGTTAAAATTACATATCTTTGCTTGCTTAACTAAAATACTATATTTATGAAATACTTAATGATTTTTGCAGTTGTATTCGCTGTAATTTCCTGTAAACAAAACCCTGCTGAAACTGCCGAGCATAAAGAACTTATATCAGCGCATGAGGCTATGGAAACAGCTCACGCAACAATGACCTCTGAGCATGATGCAATGAAAGACAATCATGATCAAATGATTGCTGCTCATAAAGAAATTGAGAACGATTCTGTTCATTTAGAAATGGAAAAGCAGCATAGTGACTTGTTATCAAAACACCAAGGACTTATCGATTCGCATAACGAACTTCTTAAAAAGCATGCAGAACTAGAAACTAAACATGCTACGGGTGAGATGACTTTAGAAGCAATGAAAGAAGAGCATGAAGCTATGAATGTAGAGCATGAAAAAATGGAAAAAGAGCATCAAACCTTAAAATCTGAGCACGATAAAATTGCAGAAGAGGACAAGAAGATGATAGAAGAGCATAAGAAGATGATGATAGAAGATGCCGAGAAAACTGTTGAAGAATAACTTGTACCTTTATGATAGATAGTATTAAAAGTCTTTTTGTTAGAAAAACTGTAGTTTTATAATAACACAACCCTTTTAATAATTTATCAAACCGTAGTATGTCTGTCTATAATTTTTTTAGGAATTAGGAAAACTAAAAATGATTTCTAAAACTGATACATATACATACTAATCGTTAAAAGTAAGAAAGTAAAAAGCCCTTAAAAACATACATGTTTTTAAGGGCTTTTTTTGTTGTATTGTGTAAGAGTACAGAAATGTAAAGGAATATACTAATAGACCACGCAGCAAACATAAATTATTAACTATATTTTTTATGGTCTAAGATGTACTTTAAGCGGAAGATATATTCAACATAAAAATGTGTTTTAAAGCTCATAAAAGATAACATTATTTTACAAACGCAACCTTGTTGCATTTGTAAAATTTATTTACTTTTGACAAAATAATTTTATGATCCAAACAAAATCGTTGAGGTTTACCTATCAGAATGCAAAAAAGGATACCTTTTGTTTTCCTGATATTAATGTGCCTTCAAAAGAAGATCTATTAATTTTAGGAGCTTCTGGGGTTGGTAAAACTACTTTTTTACATCTTTTGGCAGGACTTTTACCGCCTAAAGAGGGCGATATTTGTATTCATAATAGTTATTTGAACAGACTTACAAGAAAGCAACTTGATTATTTCAGAGGGCAGCACATAGGATTAATCTTTCAAAAAACATATTTTATCAAATCATTAACCTTACTAGAAAACTTAACGCTACGAGAGCGACTTGCTAAAAAGAAAAGTGATCGTTATCGAAGAGAAGAATTGATCATGCACTTAGGGCTTTCTAATCTTCAAAATAAGAAGGTGTATCAATTAAGTGAAGGACAACAACAACGATTGTCTATCGCACTAGGAGTTATACATAAGCCTAAAGTGATATTAGCTGATGAACCTACCTCTAATCTGGATGATATTAATTGCAGCATGGTTATTTCATTATTAAAAAAAGAGGCCGAAATCTGTAAAAGTAATTTGGTGATCATCACTCATGATCAAAGAGTAAAAGCACATTTTAGTAATCAGATAATTTTATAGAAATTGATATATCTGGCGTACAAAAATTTGATTTCTAAGCCTTTGAATACTTTGTTAAGTATCTTACTACTAATGCTAAGTATTTCATTGGCAACTTTTGTCTTACAGATAAGAAATCAACTCAACAAACATTTAGAAAGTAATATCAAACCATTTGATATGGTTATTGGTGCCAAAGGAAGCCCATTACAGCTTGTACTGTCGTCTGTATTACATATTGATAATCCTACTGGTAATATATCATTAGAAGAAGCTTTAAAAATTTCCAGAAATCCTATGGTGAAGGAAACGATACCTGTTTCTTATGGCGATAATTATAAGGGACATAGAATATTAGGCACATCAAAGGCGTATTTGACTAAGTATAGCGCAACGTTACTGGATGGTATGCTATATCAAAAGCCCTTTGAGGTTGTTATTGGTAGTGATGTAGCAAAAAAGAATTCGCTACAGATTGGAGACACTTTTGTAAGTGCTCATGGCTTAGTCAAAAACGGACTCGAAACTCATGATGAAAAACCATTTGTTATTACCGGAATATTAAAAAAAACAAATACAATTATAGACCACCTCATCATTACGAGTCTGGAAAGTATCTGGAAAGTTCATGAACACGAGGGAGCACAAGTTGACGGACATAATCATCATGAAGAAAAGCATGAAGAACAGCATAAAATAACTTCTTTATTAATTAAATTTAGAAACCCTTTAGGAGCTTTACAAATGTCCAGATTTATTAATGAAAAAACGACCATGCAAGCGGCACTTCCCAAATTTGAGATTGAACGGTTGATGGAGTTTTTGGGATTTGGTTTTCAAACAATTAATGGTATTGCTATTGCAATATTATTGGTAGCGGGCTTGAGCATTTTTATAAACTTAATAAAGACAGTAAGAGAAAGAAAACAGGAGCTGGCCTTGTTGCGCACTTATGGTGCTAACACCTTTCTATTGATAAAATTAGTTTTTTTTGAGGCACTTTTTTTGTCTTTATTAGGAGCTATTGTAGGCTGGTTTTTAGGAAGGATAAGTATCTGGTTATTTTCAGTTTTTACAGAAAATATGTACGGATATCATTTTGTACTTAGTTTACCTGATAATAAAGAGTTATATATATTAGGATTAGTAATTCTAACAACGCTACTGGCAGCAGTTATAGCTTCATTTTCTTTGTTTACATTAAACGTTTCTAAAATCATAGCTGATGCATAAAACAGTTTTCTTATTCTTACTTCTTGTACTCATTAAATTCAACTTGTTTTCTCAAGAAAAATTGACCTGGAATGATTTAGCCGATGTAAAATTTTATAATGTTTACAGTGCACAGTATGATGATATCTTTTTAAAGCCAAAATTTGGATCTACTATAAAGTCATATCAAGGTAAAAGGATTCAAATTAAAGGCTACTTTTTAGATTTTTCTATTGAAGAAGATGAATTTTATTTGATTTCTAAAAATCCTAAGTCTTCTTGTTTTTTTTGTGGAGCAGCAGGTCCGGAAAGTGTTGTAGAGGTTGTTTTTAAACAAAAACCAAATTTTAAAATGGATCAGGTAATTGAGGTAACAGGCGTTCTGGAGCTTAATGTAGAAGATGTAGATCACTGTAATTATATACTTAAAGATGCTGTTGCTACCTTAGTACAGTAAAATATATTACATTGTCTATCGGTTTACACCTGTGAATTAATTGGTTTTTAATTGATAATACAAAGTTGATACTATATTTTTTTACTAAAAATTTTTGTGCTAAACTTCATAATTTAGCAAACGATATTGATCTAATGAAAAACACTATGTACAAAAGTTTCGTTTTACTCGTATTTTTAATCTTACTTTCATCCTGTAAGAAAAAAAATCACCTTTTAAAGGCTGAGAGTACAAGAATTGAAATCAATGATCAAGCTTTGTCCAATATAGCTATTGATAGTTTTATAAAACCATATAGGCAAAATGTAAAGAAAAATCTGGACAGTGTTTTGGCGTATTCACCAGAGGCACATACGAAAGGAGATGGAGTGTTAAATACAGCTATTGGTAACTTAATGGCTGATATTGTTTTAAAACAAGCCAACCTGGTTTTTGAATCTAGAACAGAAAAAACGATACACATGACGTTGCTAAACTATGGAGGGATTCGTGCACCTATCCCAAAAGGTGATATTACGGCACGCACTGCTTATGAGGTGATGCCATTTGAAAATAGTATTGTAGTAGTGGAAATGAAAGGTATAGATATCAAGAAACTGATTAAGTATTTACAAAATTCTAAACGAGCACACCCCATAGCAGGATTAAAGCTGGCTGTTGATGCTAATTTTAATCTAGTCAAAGCTTTAATTAAGGATAAAGAAATTAAAGATGACGAAATCTATTTTGTTGCGACTAATGATTATTTATATTATGGAGGTGATGAAATGTATTTTTTTAAACAGGGGATCAAATCATATGCATTGAATTATAAAATTAGAAATGCTATGATTGATTATTTTAAAAAGGTTGATACGATCATAGCTAAAAAAGATGATCGATTCATACAGATTAACTAATCAAATTTTGAAATGAAACGAAGAGCATTTGTAAAACAGACCGCTGTAGCATCCTTAGTCACATTAGGAGGAGTAGGTCTATCATCCTTTTCTGCCAGTAGTGGTGCAAAAAAAATAACTATCTTACATACGAATGATGTACATAGCCATATAGATCCATTTGATCCCAAAGATGGAAAATATCCTAATATGGGCGGTGTAGCAAGAAGAGCATCAATTATTGAAAAAATAAGACAAGAGAATCCAAATACAATATTACTGGATGCCGGAGATATTTTTCAAGGAACTCCTTACTTTAATTTTTATGGAGGGGAACTCGAATTTAAGCTTATGAGTATGCTCAAATATGATATATCAACTATAGGCAACCATGATTTTGATAATGGTATTAACGGGTTCTATGCACAACTCCCCAATGCGCAATTTAAGTTTGTTTCTGCTAATTATGACTTTACAGATACGGTAATGAATACCTTAGTTAAACCTTACGAAATATTAATCAGAGATGGTATTAGGATTGGAGTATTTGGTTTAGGTATACAATTAGAAGGGTTAGTAATGAAGGACCTGTATAAGGAAACTAAATATCTCAATCCCATAGAGATAGCTCAGGATATGAGTACTACGTTAAAAAAGGAAGAAAAATGTGACCTTGTTATATGTTTGTCACATCTGGGATATGACTACAAAAATGAACCAGATAGAGTTAGCGACCTTATTCTTGCCAGGAATACTGAAAACATAGATCTTATAATAGGCGGACACACTCATACTTTTCTAGAGCAGCCTACTAAGGTGCAAAATAGAAAAGGTAATAATGTACTTGTTAATCAAGTAGGTTGTTATGGATTGTATTTAGGAAGAATAGATTTTTATTTTGACAGCCAGAAAAATAAAACTTCTGAAGATAGTTTTATTAGTATCTAAAGCTATACATAATTCTTTCTCAGCGTTGTTTTTATATCATTCATCAAAATTTGTGATAAATCTGTTATTATGATAAGTAATTATCTATAATAGATTCATGTTTATTAGAAGTACCGGCACTATAAACAGTATACAAGTCAGGACAACTGATGTATTTAAGGAATATGGAGAAATATATTGAGACAGCACATATATCCGTAAGCTACTAAACAAATAATTAGTGAAGGTTTTTTGTTTTTAAAATTTTGATAGAAGCTTTTTCTGTGAAATTTTATGTGGCAATGTTATGTTTGTTGAGGGAAAATTTAGATGTTTTTAGCTGTTAGGTAACGAAATTCTGAGATGTTTTTGTTAAATTTAGTTTAAATAAGTTAAAAAATGTTAATATTTTAATAGTGATAAACCACCGCTTTCCTACAAATATGATTTGAAAGATTTTTCTTGTTAAATACTTGTCAAAGTACTGTCTTTGTTAAAGCAACAATGTTGCAATAAATCATGATTTTATATTTTTGTTTCCTCTTAATTTTTGTCAATCAATAACTTAGCCTACGGTTTTTCCATAATGTATTCATTATCTGAATTCATACTTTTGAAAAACTAACTCAAATTATATTTAGAATGAAAAATTTTAGTAAACTTGCTTTAGGAACCTTCCTCACAGCATTAGTAATTACTTCATGTCAGAATGAAACTGTTTCTGAAGGAGTAGTAGAATCAGCAGTAGAGCCAACCAGCACTGAAGGGAAAATTATTCCCGGACAATATATTGTTGTTTTTAAAAATTCAAAAATTGAACCTGCATCAAATGTAGTTCAGAAATCCGCATTTACCAGTAGAGAATCAAAATCCTCATCAATTAGAGAGATTTCAGAAGCTTCTATTAAGAAAATGAATACGATTTTGTTAGATAATGATTTAGATGAATCTAAAGTACTTGATTATTATACGACCAAAATTTCCGGAATGGCCATCAAATTAAGTGATGATGAATTCCAAAAGTTATCAAAAGATGGCAATGTAGCTTCTGTTGAATATGACAGAGTTGTAGAGCTACCAAAATTCGAGGTGGAACAAATCATTCCTCCATCTGATGGGTCACAAAAAATGGCGCAACAAACTCCATGTGGTATTTCAAGTGCAGGAGGTGCTGCCGATGGTACTGGTAGAGATGAGTGGATATGGGTAATCGATAGTGGGATTGATTTAGATCACCCGGACCTTAATGTGATTACAGATTCCAGGTATGCAAAATCTTTTGTAGGTGGTTCGCCTGATGATTGTAATGGTCATGGAACTCACGTTGCAGGGACTACAGGAGCTGTTAATAATAGTATTGGTGTTGTCGGTGTTTCTGCAGGAGCTAATGTTGTACCCGTTAGAGTTTTTGGATGTAATGGCTCCAGTAGCACATCTATTATCCTTTCTGGGATTAATCATGTGGGGCAATTCGATCTTCCTGGTGATGTTGCTAATCTAAGTCTAGGAGGATTCTTCGGATCAGGATGTTCTTCTAATTCTTCATACAGTAGCGCTCTTACATCATTAGGTAGCAGTGGTACTTTTGTTGCTATTGCAGCAGGAAATGATGGTGCTAATGCAGCTAATTATCAACCAGCTTGTGTGAATGGAACTAATATATACACGGTAGCTTCAATGACATGTAGCGGTGGATTTTCATCCTTCTCTAACTATAATATAAACCCAATTGATGTTATCGCTACTGGTAGTAGTGTAACAAGTACTTATTTAAATGGAGGATATGCCACACTAAGCGGTACCTCTATGGCCTCTCCACACGTAGCTGGAATAATGCATGCCAGAGGGTCAGGACCAAGAACTTCTGGCTCTGTAAGCAGCAGAGGCGAAAATTATCCCGTAGCTGTAAGATAAAAAGAAGCACTTTACTTACGTTGGGATTGTGTATTTACTACAACCACCTGTTGGAGAACAGGTGGTTTCTCTTATTTACATTTATTACAAATACCAATTACTAAAAATTGGGTTTCCTGAATGGTAAACCCTTCTAGATTGGGGATGTGTAATGTATTAGGTTGGCAAGTCACTTCTTTACATCTCTGACACTCAAAATGAATATGATTATGGATGTTATGTGATACCCCACAATTATTGCAAAGTGCATAATATGCTTTACCATTTTTACCGGTCACAAAATGAACTTCACCTTTTTCTGCAAAGCGATCCAGTATTCTATAAATGGTGGTTTTATTTACTTTTATAGGCATGGCAGCCATGATGTCTTCTGCCGACATGGTATGCTCAGTATTAGATAAAATATCCTTTACAAGATTTTGTTTCTCAGTATTCCTTGTTTTTTTGGTTTCCATGGTGTGAAATTCAAAACATATTTACTGTATCGAAAATAGTAATTTTTTAGAGATTACACTTGTTTTTGCTAAAATAGAAAGGATTGATATCTATTTTTCTGAATTCTTAGCGATGTCGATGAGTGCTTATCGTATTAACTATGCTCACCCGTATTAGTTCGTTTTATTCATTTTGCAATAATTTTTTAGATATTATATCATGAGTAACCAATTGATCTAAGGTAAAGTTTTGTTTTCTTAGATTTTGGTCATTTTCAACGGCTTTTAGGTTATAAAAAAAAGGATTTCAGGTTCTAACTTTGTATCAACAAAAATATAGAACTCATGAAAAAAATAATTATAGTTACAACAATATACTTTTTGACATCTGTAGGAATTCTTATCGGTTGGGCTGGATTGGTTACTACTTACTTTTAAAGTAAATCAAATAAAAGTAGTAGTCTTAAAAATATATAATAGCACTAAAGAAGAATGGTTTTTGATCATTTATAAAAAGATAATAGTTAACATTTGTGACATTTACTAAACTATCTTTATGATAGTTAAAAATTACAATTAGAAAAAATATAAAAATGAAAAATACATTTAATATAGGGATTATAGGTTCAGGGAGTATAGGCGGTTTATTAGGAAAATTTTGGGCAAATGCAGGACATAAAGTAATGTTCAGTTCTAGAAATCCTGAGAAATTGACGCCACTAATCGATGAAATAGGAAACAATGCACAGGCTGGTAGTATAGTGGAAGCTTCAGAATTTGGAGATATCGTTTTACTGGCAGTGAATTATCAAACAGTTGATGAGGCTCTGGAAAAGGTTAGAAGTCTGTTAGATAATAAAATAGTAATAGATGCTACTAACCCTTTGGCTTATGATGATAACGGAAAAATTTTCAGAATGATTCCCGAGGATATAACTGCTGGTGAATTTATGGCAAAAAAACTACCGAATACTAAACTTATTAAATCATTTACTACACTATGGTCAGAATATTTAAGAAAAGAGTCATTTCGTGATGATGAACTATTGGTAATGCCGATTTCTGGAGATGATGAAGCGGCAAAAAATAAAGTTAGTCAACTTATTGAACAAGCAGGTTTTCTGCCTTATAATTTAGGAACACTCAAGGATTCTAAACCTCAGGATCCAGGAAGTCCAATTTGGAATAAACCATTGACGCTTTCAGAGTTCAAAATCATACATACTAATACATAATGAGTATAAGATCAATACTGATCTGAAGTATTGATCATTATATTTTAAGTTTTAACTTTGTCTTATGGTTAAAAAAGAAATACCAATTTTTGAAAGAAGTAATGATTTGCATCAAGCTACGGGATTCAATCACCGTTCTCATATTCCTTCCTTTGATATTTTTACCTTACAATCTCTAAATCCTACAGCACGAATGTGTATGCCACCTTATAGACAAGGGTTTTATCAAATTGGGATTTTGAGTAATACAGGTATGAGTGAAATTAACCTAAATACAAATGAAGTAAAATTAGAACAGTCTCCCCTTTGGTTTGTAGTGCCAGGACAGGTTTTTTCTTGGGTTAGAGACAAAAAAACAGTAGGATATCACATTCAATTCAGAAAAGAATTTATTTCTAAAACTATCGTTAACCTCACAGAAGAATTTCCTTTTTTGAAACTTGTGGAAAATAGTGTGTTTCTAATGAAATCAGAGGAACAGAAATCATTAGAGTTGGATATGCAACGGATGTATTCTATATTTCAAAACCCTCACCCTTATCAAGAAAAAATGCTCGAGGGCATGCTGATTTCTGTACTTTATAATTGTAAATCTGTGTATGAACGATATAAAACTACTGAAAGTCATTTATCCCGGGCACAAGTTTTAACGCAGCAATTCCAGCAACTAGTTGATAAGTTATATGTTGATTCAAAAAGAGTAAGTGATTACGCAAGTAAACTCAATGTAACGTCTAATCATCTCACTACGACAATTAAACGAATTACAGGTAAGACAGCTAAAGATATCATCCAGCAGCGGGTGTTTTTAGAAAGTAAAACAATGTTATCATTTACAGCTATGGATGTAGCTGAAATAGCATATCAACTTAATTTTCAAGAACCCACTCATTTTACGCGTTTCTTTAAAAAGATAAGTGGTATTACACCTAATAAATTTCGTCAATCACTATAGTCACTACGGTTACTATATTATTTTAAAAAGTCATAATTTGTAGCTGTAGCTTTGGTGAAATTTTGTAGTGCAATTCTCGAACAATAGTTTGTTAAGCTACAAAAACTATTCATTTTGTTATGATTAGCTAAAAAATAAATCAAAAAACTCCTTAATTATGGGCTATATATAAAACTCCCGTAATCATTGATCATTCGCAAGTTTTTTGTGGAGCCGGGCGCAACAATTAAAATTTTAATTTCCTAGTGATAATAAGACGTTCAAAAGGTACCTTTTCTATTGGTTGCAGATTTGGTCTCGATGTAACAAAGTTTTACATTCAGGTTTTATTGTAACCTGTATTTTACATTAAATGCATATAAATCTTATTTTTTCACCAAACATGTTTGTCAAAATTATTATCGGAAAATGAAATAATACTAGGGAAGAATTAAGTAACCGATATACATAACCTATATTGGGTTCGATATAAAAAATACAAGTCTATATTCAACTTTTATATTTCTAAAAAATAACACTATTTATTTTTTAGCTAGCATTTCTGGAGTTACAACTGTTCTAAACCCTGTATGGTCAGATCCAGAATCCGGACTCATTCCCATTTTAGCAGAAATCCTGTAACTAGCACAGTAAGAAGCATTACAAAGAAAAGAACCGCCTTTTATCACATGTTCTTTCGCATAGGGATTATCGGGATTAAATGCTGATGTTGCGCCCTTAGGATTGATAATATTATCATTTTCTTGTAATGTTTTGTAATAATTAACATTGAAATAATCACTGGTTATTTCCCAGACATTCCCAGACATATCATAAATTCCAATCGAATTTGGGTCATAAGATTTTACAGGTGCAATGTACTTAAAGCCGTCTAAGGGTTCATTAATTAGAGGAAATTGACCTTGCCAAGTATTTGTTTTTTTGTTTAAAACTTCAGCATTGTTCCCCCAGGTAAAAATAGCATCTGTTTGTATTCCTTGTGCAGCAGATTCCCATTCTGCTTCTGTAGGTAATCTTCTATTTGCCCATTTACAATAGGCGAGAGCATCTTCATATGAAATATGAACCACGGGAAAGTCATCTTGACCTTTAATTGAAGATTCTGGTCCTTGCGGGTGTTTCCAGTTTGCTCCAATCTTCCAAGTCCACCATTGCCCATAATTTTGCATATTAACTACAGCATCCACATTTTTATTGAATATTAGGCTCCCTGGCTGTAAAATAGAATCATGAGGCTTTGGTGTACCTTCAGGTAATTCTTTTTTCATTTCATCCCAATCTATAGACCGTTCTGCAATGGTAAGATAACCTGTAGCATCAACAAATGCCTGAAATTGTTTGTTTGTGACTTCGGTTGCATCTATAAAAAATCCATCAACAGTAGCATAATGCGCAGGTTTTTCTCTATCCATGGCAAACGTATCGGTATCTTTTGCACCTTGTAAAAAAGTTTTCCCTTCTACCCAAACCATATTCTCTGGCGCTTTTATTACTGCAGGTATTTTAGGTGTTTTGGGTTCATTTTTGCATGCTGTAGAAATAGATATATAGATAAGAAGAAAACCATATTTTAAAAGAAGTATCGATATCGATCTGAGTTTTAAAACAGCCATAGTTATTATAAAGTTAAGCTTTACTAGCAAATATAAAATATAACTGGTTTAGATTAACAGCTATTGTTTCTGTTTGACATTTTTTTACCATTGTTTTTTTAATTCGTTTTAAGATAAATCTGGCTGCTTCAACACCGATTTCTTGTGTATTCTGATGCACAATGACTAAGGAAATATAAAGCAGGTAACCAAAATTGAGATGTAAGTAGAGCAAAGGATGGAAAGGTATATGTTGCTAATAATAGTGGTTTATTGGAGTATGATACCTTAATCAGGAAGTTATCAATTACCAGCTAAAACTAACAGTAAGATCAGTTTTAGCTATTGATGATATTATATATACAGGATTCTATGAAGAGTTTGGATACTGAAAAAGTGATGGCTATAGATTACTTAACTACGATTCATTAATAGATGCTATACCAGATTTAATTTCACCAAATGAAGAAATTTTGGAAATAGGAAAATTCAAAGACAAAATAATTTTTCGATCATTTTTAAATATTTACATATATGACTATAATAATAAGAAGGATTGTTGTCAATATATTAAGTACATTTCCTTGCTATTCCGTAAAAACTACATTTCAGAAAAAGAACTTCATGAAAGTATTTTGGAAATAATCTCCATTTTTGACTTTTTATTCTGTTAGCCCTTTCCGCTCTGCTGGATTTAATTTGTTACAATAAATTTATCTTTTTTCGTTTATGAACTTAAACGTTTAATATCTTATATTTGTTAATGGCTAAAAAAGTTTCATTAAAGGACATTGCTCAGAAAGCAGGAGTATCTATTGCTTCAGTATCCTACGTTCTAACAAAAGGAAATAATAGCGGTGTAGGTCCAGAACTTTCAGAAAAAATAAAGAAAATAGCATCTGAACTTAATTATCGACCAAACCAAATTGCCAAAAGTTTACAAAGTGGTAAATCATATAGCATTGGTTTAATTGTAGCAGATATATCAAATCCTTTCTTCGCGAATATTGCAAGAATTATTGAGGATCAAGCTAAAAAGTATAATTATACAGTGATCTTTGGTAGTTCTGACGAGATGGCTAGTAAGTCCTCAGACTTAATAACTTTTTTCGTTAACCGTCAAGTTGATGGATTTATTATTGCTCCTGCAGAAGATTCATTAGAACAGATAAAAGCATTACAAAAACAAAATATACCATTTGTTTTAATTGATAGGTACTTTCCGGAAATAGACACTAATTATGTTGCTACAGATAATTTTATGGCAACTTTCAAAGCAACCAATAAGCTTATAGAATCTGGTAATAGCGAAATAGGCCTTATTGCTTACAATAGTGAGTTATATCATATGCAAGAAAGAATTAATGGTTATTGCAAAGCTATTGAAGAAGCAGGATGTAGTCCGAAGAAGAGTAATATTAAAAAGATAGACTTTTCAAGCTTGAAGGAACAGATTAATAAAAAAGTTGACGAATTAGTATTGTCAGATAATCCTGTCAGCGCTATCCTTTTTGCAACCAATACATTGGCTTTGTATGGTTTAAAGCGCATAGATGCTTTAAAATTGAAAGTGCCAGATGATGTTTCTGTTATTGTTTTTGATGCGGCAGAAGCGTTTGATTTTTATTATTGTCCTCTTACTTATATTAAACAACCACTTTTTGAAATAGGAACTAATGCTGTAGATATTCTGGTTGATCAAATTGACAAGCCCAATAAAAAACTCTCTCAAGTATGTATTAAAAGTACTTTGGTAGAAAATGAATCTAGTAAATAATAACTTTTTTTATTGCATAATCCTCAGTGAATCGACTAATTAATTAAATTTTAATCATTTAACTTTTTATTTAAACGTTTAAGTAATATATTTGATCTCATACTTTTGCATGTTTCTTAAACGTTTAAGTGGTCTAAATGTTCAAAAATGATTCAGAAGTTTATTAACCACTATAGATATGAATAAAATTTTAGTTAAGATACTCATTCTATGCATGTTTTTAGCTTGCAAGGAAAAAACCAAACGGACTATTGAAATGGATACAGATAACTTTGAGAAAGGAAGTTTTGCTTATGATAAAGCATTTTTAAAAAAGCAGGATACTAACCTTATTATATTAAAACGAGGAAGTGCAGAAGTGATAGTGTCTCCTAAATTTCAGGCAAAGGTTTTTACATCTACAGTTAATGGAAATAAAGGGAAAACATTAGGATGGGTAAATTATGATGCCTTTGGAAAGCAAGATGCACACATGAATGCTTATGGTGGTGAAAATCGATGTTGGCTAGGACCAGAAGGAAATATCTTTTCATTGTTTTTTAAACCTGAAATCGAAATGACTTTTGAAAATTGGAAAACTCCTTCTCCTATCGATAGTGAACCATGGGATATAAAAAGCAAGAATACAACTTCAGTAACGCTTACAAAACAAATGCTGTTAACTAATTATGCTAATTCAGATTTTAATATAAAAGTAGAAAGAGAAATTTCTATTTTAAATAAAAATGATATGGAAAAGCTTTTAAGCGTTAGTGTCAAAAATGTTGAAGCAGTTGCTTACCAAACTAAAAACTCAATAGAAAATAGTGGGGATAACGCTTGGACCGAAACTACAGGTGCACCCTGCATATGGATACTAGATATGTTTCCTCCATCAGAAAAAACAACGGTTGTTATTCCCTACAACTTACAAACTGAAGGTAATGTTGCTACCACAGATTATTTTGGTCAAATCCCAAAGGATCGCATCAAATTGGAAGATGGTATTCTATATTTTAAAGCAGACGGTAAATCTCGTGGTAAATTAGGAATAAATCCAGTGAGAGCTTTAAATACTGCGGGTAGCTATGATGCTATTAACCATATTTTAACAATCACGATATTCGATATTGACCCTAGCGCTACTTATCTCAACCAAGAATGGAAGTTAGAAGGAGACCCTTTAATTGGAGATGCCATGAACGCTTATAATGACGGACCTTTGGAAGATGGCAAACAAATGGGACCATTTTATGAAATTGAAAGTGTCTCCCCAGCTGCGTTCTTAAGACCCGGAGAAATATTGACACACAATCATACTGTTTTTCATTTCATAGGAACTACAAAAGAATTAACTAAGATCTCACAATCTGCTTTAGGGGTCTCATTAACACAAATTATTAACGCTTTATAGATCTAAATGATAGATATGACAACTAAAACTAAATATCCCAAAATAGGTATTCGTCCAATTATTGATGGCAGATTAGGCGGCGTCAGAGAATCTTTGGAGGAAACAACTATGAATATGGCTAAAAATGTAGTTAAACTATTTGAGGAAGAATTGCGATATCCAGATGGTTCACAAATTAAGTGTATCATTCCTGATTTCTGTATAGGTGGAGTAAAGGAAGCAGTAGATTGTCAGGATTTATTTTCTACTAATAGCGTAGGTGTTTCCTTATCAGTCACTCCTTGTTGGTGCTATGGTACCGAAACTATGGATATGGATCCACATTTGCCAAAAGCCATTTGGGGTTTTAATGGTACAGAGCGTCCTGGTGCGGTATACCTGGCAGCAACCTTAGCTGCACATAATCAAAAAGGATTACCTGCTTTTGGTATTTATGGTGAAGATGTACAGGATTTAAACGATAATGAAATCACCCCTGATGTAAAACATAAACTTTTAACGTTCGCAAAAGCAGGCTTAGCCGTAGCATTGATGAAAAATCGAAGCTACCTGGCTATTGGAAGTGTTTCGATGGGTATTGCTGGCTCCATGATCAATCCTGATTTTTTTCAGGATTTTCTTTGTATGCGTAACGAATATGTTGATTCTTCTGAAGTTTTTAGACGAATCGAAAACGAGATTTATGATAAGGACGAGTTTGAGAAAGCGCTAAAATGGACCAAAGAAAATTGTAAAGAAGGAGAAGATTTTAATGAAAAGACACAACAACGTTCCAGACAACTGAAGGATGATGACTGGAAATTTGTAGTAAAAATGACGCTTATTATTCGTGACTTAATGGAAGGAAACCCAAAGTTAAAAGAGATGGGGTATGGAGAAGAAGCAATGGGACACGATGCTATTGTCTCGGGTTTTCAAGGGCAACGTCAATGGACGGATTTTTTACCAAATGGGGATTTCCCGGAAGCCATTTTAAATTCTTCTTTTGACTGGAATGGCAAGCGCGCACCGTATATGGTGGCAACAGAAAACGATGCCCTAAACGGTGTTTCAATGCTTTTTAATTACTTGTTAACCAATACAGCGCAAATTTTTGCCGATGTAAGAACGTATTGGAGTCCAAAAGCTGTTGAACGAGTTACCAAATGGAGTCCTGATGGTATTGCCAAAAATGGTTTTATTCATTTAATAAATTCCGGATCTGCGACTTTAGATGGTACTGCTCAACAAACAAAAAAAGGTAAACCAGTTATGAAACCTTTTTGGGATATTTCAGAAAGTGAGGTACAAGCTTGTATCGATGCGACTACTTGGTATCCTGCTAATGTTGGTTATTTTAGAGGAGGAGGTTATTCTTCGGGCTTTCTTACCAAGGGGGAAATGCCTGTAACCATGTGTCGTTTAAACCTAATTAAAGGTTTAGGGCCAAGCCTTCAAATTGTAGAAGGCTATACTATTGATTTGCCTGAAAATGTTCATAAGACTTTAAATAATAGAACCGATAAGACATGGCCTACAACTTGGTTTGTCCCAAACTTAACAGGAAAAGGAGCTTTTACAGATGTCTATGCTGTAATGAATAATTGGGGATCTAATCATGGTGCTATCAGTTTTGGTCATATTGGAGATCAACTTATCACACTTGCTTCAATGCTTCGTATACCTGTGTGCATGCATAATATTGATGAGACAAGGATTTTTAGGCCTTCCGCTTGGAATAGTTTTGGTATGGAGAAAGAAAGTTCAGATTATCGTGCTTGTCAGACTTACGGACCTTTATATGGAACAAATTAATTAAAAATCTTGGTGCATTATGAATAAAAAGACTCAGGTTCCTGTTATAAAGCCAGGTAATAAATGGCCATTTATCCTCATTACAAGCCTCTTCTTTTTATGGGGATTAGCTAATAATATGACAGACACTTTATTGGCCGCCTTTAAGCGTATTATGAGTATGAGTGATTTTCAAACCTCATGGATTCAGATGGCGTTTTATGGCTCCTATTTTTTATTAGCATTACCAGCCGCCATTCTTATCAAACGGTATACTTATAAAATAGGTGTATTGTTTGGGTTAGCCCTCTTTATTTTGGGTGCATTATTGTTTTACCCTGCAAGTATAACTATGGTATATGGACACTTTTTAGCAGCACTTTTTATTTTAGCTGGTGGGTTGTCCATTTTAGAAACCGCGGCAAATCCTTACATCATCTCAATGGGAGCTGAAGAAACCGCAACGAGAAGGCTTAATCTTGCGCAATCATTTAATCCGATTGGTTCGATTACAGGTATAGTATTAAGTAAGTTTTTCATTCTTTCTAATCTTAATTTATTAGATGCTGACCAACGTGCAAGTATGGATGTGATGGATCTCAAAGCTATTCAGTCTGAAGAATTGACTTCTGTAATGGGAACTTATGTTAGCGTTGCTCTTTTTCTATTGTTGGTTTGGCTATTGGTGAAGTTTACAAAAATGCCATCTATAAGTCATAAAGTCAAAAAATTGGAGATTGGCACAACCTTGAAGCGTCTTATCAGAAACAAGAATTATATATCGGCGGTTGTAGCGCAATTTTTTTATATGGGTGCTCAAATTGGTTTATGGTCTTATACGATACGATACGTTATGCAAGAACTGGATAAAAATGAAAATGATGCTTCGGTATATTATTTAGCATCCATTATTCTTTTCTCAGCATCTCGTTTTTTGTTTACCGCATTAATGAAATATATACAACCTCGAAAACTACTAATGGTCTCAGCACTTTTAGGAATACTATGCACTATAGTTGTTATCTACGGTAACGGTATCGTTGGAGTTATTGCATTGGTACTTGTTTCAGGATGTATGTCCTTAATGTTTCCTACTATTTACAGTCTAGGAATGAGCAAATTGGGAGACGATTCTAAAATTGGTGGATCAGGATTAATCATGGCTATTTTAGGTGGTGCAGTTTTAACAGGGTTACAAGGTATTGTCTCTGATTGGACAAAAAGCATAAACCTATCATTTTATATACCCTTATTTTGTTTAGCTGTCGTTGCAGTATATGCTATGATTCAACATAAAATTCAACCAAAAAACCTAGAATCTTAAAAAGTATGTTCATACATAAAAATGAGGCTTATGTAATTGGAGTAGATTATGGTACAGCTTCCGTTCGCGCTATATTGGTAAATGCTTTTAATGGTGCAGTAGTTGCCGAATCAGAATATGAATATCCGAGATGGAAAAAAGGACAGTATTGTAACCCTTCTAAAAATCAATTTAGACAACATCCTTTAGATTATCTGGAGGGTTTAGAGTATACCATACGTAGTTTGGTAACGAATACGTCAAAAGAAATTGTTCAAAACATTAAGGCTATTACTATAGATACTACAGGTTCTACACCTACACCCGTAGATGAAACGGGTATGCCACTAGCCTTAAGAGATGAATTTAAAGACAATCCCAACGCTATGTTTTTTCTTTGGAAGGACCATACAGCGATGAAAGAGGCTGATGAAATAAATGCACATGCTAAAAAGTTTGATATTAATTACATTCAATATTCAGGTGGTATTTATTCGTCAGAATGGTTTTGGGCAAAATTATTACAAGCATTAAGAGTTGATAAAGAAATTAGAGAAGCCACAGCATCATGGGTAGAGCATTGTGATTGGATGCCCTTTTTACTAACAGGTGGTACCAATTATAAAAATATAATACGAAGTGTTTGTGCGGCTGGACACAAAGGCTTGTGGGCGGATGAACATGGGGGCCTACCTCCAAAAGATTTTTTTAGTTCATTAGATCCGCTATTCAATACTCTTGAACATCCTTTATTTACTGAGGTGTTTACCTCAGACACATCTGCAGGTTATTTATGCTCAGAGTGGGCTTTAAAACTAGGTTTAAACGAAGGAGTTAAGATAGGTGTTGGTGCATTAGATGCGCATCTAGGAGCTGTTGGAGGGCAAATAGAGCCCTACTATTTAAGCAAAGTTATGGGTACATCAACCTGTGATATGCTGGTTATTCCAAAAAGTGATAAAGAGCAGATATTGATACCAGGAATAAGTGGTCAGATAGATGGGTCAATCATACCAGGCATGATCGGTTTTGAGGCAGGTCAGTCCGCATTTGGAGATGTCTATGATTGGTTTATAAGATTGTTAACTAATACAACCTTTGATTTTATCTTAAAAGCAGATGTAGAAGAGGATGTAAAACAAATGCTAATAAAAAATATTCAAATGAATGTTTTAACAGATTTAAGCAAAGCTGCAAAATGTTTACCGTTTGACGAAGACTCAGAACTGGCTTTTGATTGGTTCAATGGTCGCAGAACACCAAATGCTAATCCTTACTTAAAAGGAGCAATTTTTAATCTTGATTTAGCAAGTGACGCACCAAGAATTTTTAGAAGTTTGGTTGAGAGCACATGTTTTGGTTCTAGAAAAATAATAGAGCATTTTATAGAGAAAGGTATTCCGATTAAAGGTGTTATTGCCTTGGGAGGTGTAGCTAAAAAGTCTGATTTTGTGATGCAAATGATGGCGGATGTTATCGGTATGCCTATAAAAGTTAATAAAGCAGAACAAACGTGTGCACTTGGATCTGCCATGTTTGCAACAGTTGTTGCAGATATTTATGATACTATTGAAACGGCTGTTTCAGCTCTAGGGCAAGGTCTCGATACTATTTATGAACCTGATTTGTCAAAAGCGAGTTTATATAGTAGGCGGTATAAAAAATATCAGGAAATAGGTGCGATTATTTAGTAAATATTTATAAAATAATGAGATTTTTTGAGAATCAAAATCGACACCTAAACTCGATATTTTGAGTCTTTTAATTTGCCAGTGGTCTGCCTTTTTACTTTGAGAAAATTACGATTATGATAGTTTAAAAGGTAAATATTAACAATATTATTGATTTAAACGTTTAAGTATTGCGTAATTAAAAATTATAATTTATTTTTGTTACAGATTATAAAAACATATATAAAAGTACTTAAACGTTTAAGTAGTAACGGTGAATTAATCTTTAAAATTCTCATGTATGAAAGCCCACTACAAATTTCATGTATTATATAAAGCGGTATTCCTTGACATTAAAAGCAAATTACTAGCTGTCTTATGCTGTGTAGGGTGCATCAGCGTAACTTTTGCTTCACCAACTGAAATCTTTCCGAAGATATCTCAAGAAGTTCAACAAAATATAACCGGTGTGGTTAAGGATAAAGCGGGTACGCCATTAGCTGGTGTTAATGTGTTAGTGAAAGGTGAAATGAAAGGAACAACAACTGATTTTGATGGAAAATTTTCGATTGCGTTTCAAGCTGGGAAAACCCTCGTATTTTACTATATAGGCTTTTCAACAAAAGAAGTTGAGTTAACTGAAAATAAACCTTTAACTATTGTTTTGGAGAATGATATAAGTCAATTAGATGAAATTGTTGTTATTGGATACGGTTCAGTGAAGAAGAGTGACCTTACAGGCGCAGTTACATCTGTAAGTGAAAAGGATTTCCCAAAAGGTGCTCAAAGTAGCTTACTAAACGTTATTCAAGGGAAGGCAGCCGGAGTTCAAATAACACAACAGAGTGCATCACCTGGTGGTGGTTTTTCAGTTCGAATACGCGGTGCGGGTTCCATTACTGCGGGTAATGAGCCATTATATGTTATTGATGGTTTACCAAGAGATCCAAGTAATGCAATCAACCCAGGCGACATAGAATCTATTGAAATTTTGAAAGATGCATCTGCGACAGCTATTTATGGTTCTCGAGGAGCAAACGGAGTTGTATTGATTACTACTAAAAAAGGAAAAGAAGGAAAAGTAAAAATAAACTATTCTACATATTATAGTGTTCAGAATGTAGCAAAGCGTCTTGATTTACTTAATGGAACTGAATATGCTAACTTTATTAACGATATCAGTACGGATAATAATCAGTCTGCCATATTTACTCAGGAGGAAATTAGTCAAATAGGTGAGGGAACAGATTGGTGGGATCAGGTTTTGGGCACAGCATCTGTAATCAATCATCAAGTTTCGGTTTCTGGAGGTTCTAACAATACAAATTATTATTTGTCTCTAAATCATTTTGATGAAGAAGGGATTATCTTAAATACAGGCTTTCAGAGGACAATGGCTCGGGTAAACATAAATCACGAAAGTAAAAATTACAAGTTTGGAATAAATCTTAATACAAGTTTAGTTCAAGATCAGGATGTACCTTATGGAGATATAAATGCCGCGGCAGGTGTAATAACTACAGCTTTGCAAATGGACCCTACGCTACCCGTTTTTGATGAAAATGGTGATTATTCTGAAAGTATGATCATAGATTTGGATAACCCTCTAGCACAAGCAGAAACTATTTCTATCCTTGCCAGAACCAATAGAACTTTTGGTAATGCATATTTTGAATATTCATTTTTGGACGAACTTAGCGCAAAAATCAATCTGGCAAACGACCGCTCAACTGGAAGAACCGATACTTATATCAGCTCAGTTACCAAGAGAGGGCAAGCAAGTAATGGCTCAGCTGGAATTGCGTCTTCAGAATCCTGGAGTAATTTGCTTGAGTTTACGGTAAATTATAATGATATCATTGCCGAAGACCATAGTATAAATGCAGTATTAGGATATTCATATCAAGATTTTAACAATAGGGGTTTCGGTGCAGGTAGTTCAAACTTTCCTACAGATGCCTTTCTTACTAATAACCTTGGAGCAGGCGACCAAGAGAGATTTACTGTGAGTTCTGAACGATCTAAAAACCAACTCCTTTCATATTTGGGAAGAGTAAATTACGGTTTTAAAGACAAATATTTGGCAACCTTTTCCTTTAGAATAGATGGTTCTTCAAGATTTGGTATAGACGAAAAATACGGTTATTTCCCTTCGCTTGCATTGGCTTGGAAATTGAAAAATGAGTCGTTCCTTGCTAATGTCGATTTTATCTCTAGTTTAAAACTACGCAGTTCTTATGGAATTACGGGCAATCAAGAAATTGGTAATTATAATTCCTTAGTCTTGCTTGGAACTACAGGAGATGCAGTTTTTAACGGCCAACAATTTGAATCTATTGCACCAAGCCAGTTAGAGAATCCTGATTTAAAATGGGAAAGAACGGGACAGTTAAATATAGGATTGGACTTTGGTTTCTTTAATGACAGGATTAATGGTTCCATTGAATATTACAAGAAAAAAACATCTGACCTGTTGCTTGCATTACCAATCCCGGAAACAAGCGGGTTTGGCAGCTCATTGCAAAATATTGGAGACGTAGAGAACAGTGGACTTGAATTTTTGCTAGAAACAAAGAATTTTATTGGAGATTTTAATTGGAGTACATCCTTAAATCTGTCAACATTAAAAAACGAAGTAACTAATCTTGGAGAGCTACCACTCATTCTAGGAGGAAGCCTGAGATTTTTACCTGAATCTACTATTATTCGAGTAGGTGATCCGATCAACTCCTTTTATGGCTATAATGTTGATGGTATATTTCAAACACAAGATGAGGTTAATAACTCGGCTCAACCAGATGCCAATCCAGGTGATATAAGGTACACCGACTCTAATGGTGATGGTATCATAAATGTGGATGATCGCGTGATTTTAGGAGACGGTTTTCCTGATTTTTTCTTTGGTATTACTAACACTTTTTCTTATAAAAACCTCAGCTTGAATTTATTTTTTCAAGGTGTACTGGGAGCCGAACGGCTTAACTATACAAGAATAGATACTGAAAACCCCATCGAATTAAGAAGAAACAGGCAGAGCTATGTTTTAGATCGCTGGACTCCAGAAAATCCCTCGACAGAACATCCATCCTTCTTAACTAATGATTTTTCAAGAGCTATAAATAGTAGGGTGGTAGAAGACGGTTCTTATTTTAGACTCAGGGAGATTACATTAAGCTATAATTTTCAACATCTCAACAACAAGTTTATCAATGATTTCTCAATATATGTCACAGGTCAAAACCTTTTTACAATTACAGATTATACCGGCTTTAACCCTGATATTGGAGGAACCGATTATAACTCTTATCCGTTATCAAAAATTTACACTTTAGGAGTGAATATTAACTTTTAAATAACTGGCAATGAAAATGACACAAATTATAAAAACACTTTCTATACTATCCATAATGACATTGATTTCTTGTAGCGATGCCTTAGAAGAAGAGACGTTTTCTGTCTTGGGACCTACAAATTTCTACAATTCTGCAGAAGATGCCGAAGCATTGTTAAATGGAGTCTATACAGCATCACAGGGCTATAGGGATATCAGTAGAGACTATCTTACAATCAATGAGATGACTACTGATATTCTTATTGAGCGCGGAGGAGGAATCAACGCAAATACCCAACCCATAGAAGATTTTATATGGCCCACTACACATCCTTACTTTGATTTTTTCTGGGGGCGTTATTACGTTGCTATTTATCGGGCAAATGTTACCATAGAACAAGTTCCAAATATTGATATGGATGAGGAGCGAAGAACTCAAATTGTCGCAGAAGCAAGATTTCTTCGCGCATTCAATTATTTTCAGCTGTATGATTTATTCGGTCCTGTGCCATTAATCGTAACAAGTCAAACTGCTGTCACAGACCGTCCATTTAGATCTACAAAGGAAGAAATGCTAACCTTTATGGAAAATGAATTTAACACAGTGGCCGATATTCTTCCTGCTACACAAGAACAATTTGGTCGTGTAACAAATACTGCTGCACTTGGATTTCTTACTAAGATGTATTTAAATAATAGAGATTGGCAATTAGCGGCTGATACCGCTCAGGAATTAATTTCCCTTGGAGTTCATGATTTATTTACTGAAGGGAATCGAACAGATCTTTTTGCCTTGGCAAATGAAGGAGATAATGAATTTATCTTTGTCGCTCCTTTTCCAGACAATCCAGCAACTGGTTTAGGAAACACCTATCTAAGTCATGCAGCGCCACCAGGCTATCAATTTGAATTTCCACCTAAAGTAAATTTTGCAGCGCAGTTTAAAATTTTATCTAGTTTCATAGATATATTTAGCGAAGAAGACGAACGTCTTGACGCTTTTCTGTTTGAATACACGAATGGTGAAGGCAATTTAGTTGTTTTAGGTGAAGACGATACACGAAGCTTTAAATACCAGGAGGACCCAAACGGCATAGGTGATATCAGTGGAAACGATTGGCCATATTTAAGGTATGCTGATATTCTTTTGTCTCGTGCAGAAGCATTGAATGAATTGCAGGGACCTAATCAAGAATCGATAGATTTAATTAATGATGTAAGATTGGCGGCAGGTCTGATGGCAGTTTCAGTAGTAGAATTTCCCTCATCGGATAGCCTCAACGATTTTATTCTGGAAGAAAGAGCCAAAGAGTTTCATACAGAGGGATTAAGACGTCAAGATTTGATCCGACATGATAAGTTTATTTCAGAAGCAATTTCCCGTGGTAAGCCTGCGCAGGATTTTAATCTACTATTTCCGATTCCACAGTCTGAGATTGATAAAAATCAAAACCTTATGCAAAATGATGGATACTAAATACTCCTAAATGATACAAAATAAATTTAGTAAAATGGTATTTTGGAATTTTGTGATCTTTATATTTTTACATTGTCCAACTTATGCTCAAAACGAAAATCCAAACATCATCATAATCAATGTTGATGATTTAGGCTATGGCGATTTGGGATGTTATGGACATCCAGGTATCAGAACGCCTAATATTGATACAATGGCAAGCGAAGGTCAACGCTGGACAAATTTTTATGTGGCGGCAAATGTATGTACGCCATCAAGAGCAGCCCTTTTAACAGGACGATTACCAATCAGAAGTGGTACTGATACTAATCATGGGGCAAGAGTTTTTTTTCCTAATTCATCAGGTGGTCTTCCACAAAGTGAAATAACCATTGCAGAAATGTTGAAGGATAAGAAATATAAAACTGCGGCTATTGGTAAATGGCATTTAGGCCACCTCCCAAAGTTTCTGCCTACGAGTCAGGGTTTTGATTATTACTACGGTATTCCATATAGTAATGATATGGATCGCACAACAAATTTGAGTCATGCTGAGGCAAATGCTAATCCTAAGATAGCATATTTTAATGTCCCGTTGATGAGAGATGAGGAGATCATAGAAAGACCTGCAGAACAGCATACTATTACTAAAAGATATACAGAGGAAGCGATTGATTTTATAAAAGAAAATAAAGAGAATCCCTTTTTTATTTATTTAGCACATAATATGCCCCACGTACCTTTATTTGCTTCAGAGAAATTTTTAGGTACAAGCAGAAGAGGATTGTATGGCGATGTCGTTGAGGAACTAGATTGGAGTGTGGGTGAAATTTTAAAAACTTTAAGAGAAAATCAAATATCAGAGAATACCTTAGTAGTATTTACTTCAGATAACGGACCGTGGACCGTTTTAAACGAAAACGGAGGAAGTTCTGGGCTGCTTAAAGGTGCAAAGGCTACTTCATATGAAGGAGGGATGAGGGTTCCGGCTATTTTTTGGTGGCCCAATAAAATTAAATCAGAAATAGTAATGGATATAGGATCTACACTTGATCTTTTTCCAACGATTGCAAAACTTATCCATTCAGAAATGAAAAGCGACAGAGTCTATGATGGTTATGACCTAACTCCTGTTTTACTAGAGAAAAAAAAAGGTGTACGGGAAAGTCTGATTTACTATCACGGCACCACTGTTTTTGCAGTTCGAAAAGGGGATTACAAACTTTATTTTTATAAAAATAATCCTCGTGGTTATCCAGAGAACCTTCAAGAATTAAAGAATCTGGAATTATATAATATTCAAAAAGATCCATCCGAAAGGTTTAATATTATTAAAAAACATTCAGATATGGTTGAAGCAATAAAGATCTTAGTGAAAACTCATAAAAGCACTTTAAAGCAGGTAGACGATCAAATGATTAAAAAAACTAAGTAGAATTTATTTAAACGATAAAATTAAGCGATTATAAATGAAAAATTTAACAACTTCCTTATTAATAACAAGCCTTTTTATAATCAGTTTTTCTATAAATAGTTTCGCACAGAATAAAAAAAGAAAACCTAACATAATTATAATCAATGCTGATGACTTAGGTTACGGTGATATTGGCATACAAGGAGCCACTAAGGTGAAAACACCAAGTATTAATAAATTAGCTGCGCAGGGTAAGCGTTTTACTGATTTCCACGCGGCGTCAGCTGTATGTTCACCTTCTAGATATGCACTTCTTACCGGGCGTCTTCCGGCAAGAGAAAATCTTTACAGTCCTATATTTTTAAAAACATCATTACAAGTTGAAACTGATAGGATGACACTGGCAAGTTTAATGAAAACATCGGATTATAAAACAGCTGTGATTGGCAAATGGCATCTTGGGTTTGGAGAGAACAGCCCTGTGGATTGGAATAAGAAATTAAAACCAGGTCCTTTAGAACTTGGCTTTGATTACTATTTTGGTGTACCCGTATTAAACAGTCATCCACCTTTTGTTTATGTCGAAAATCGTAATGTCGTCGGACTTGTGCCTGAAGATCCTTTTGTTTATAATAAAAAAGCCGAAACACGTTTTTTTGATGAGAAAATGGATATCGATATCATTGGAGGAGCTAAAGCAGCGCATCAAAATTACAAGGATCGTCTAGTGGGTACAACATTAAAAGACAAAGCCATTTCCTGGATTAAAGAAAACAAAGAATCACCTTTTTTCCTGTATTTCGCTACAACTAATATTCATCATCCTTTTACTCCCGCACCTCAGTTTATTGGTACTAGTGAAGCAGGTCCTTATGGCGACTTTATCCATGAACTTGATTGGATGGTGTCAGAAATTATGAGAACTTTAGACGAGGAAGGTCTTGCGGATAATACACTTTTAATATTTACAAGTGATAATGGTGGCATGTTAAATAGAGGAGGTCAGGTCGCCAGAGAAGCAGGTCATAATGCAAATGGTGATTATTTAGGTTTTAAATTTGATGCTTGGGAAGGTGGTCATCGTATACCCTTTATAGCCAGATGGCCGGGAAAAATTTCACCAGGATCAACATCAAATCAAATGCTATCAAATGTCGATTTATTTGCAACGTTAGCAGCTATTATAGACTATAAGCCTACGAAAAATGAAGGACCAGATAGTGTTAATATGTTGACGGCACTTTTAGGTGATCCTAAAGAGCCTGTACGTGAGCATATGGTAATAGCAGCCAGTTCTAAAAATCACTTATCTATACGGAAAGGGAAATGGATGTTGATACCTGCTCAAGGTGGAGGTGGTTTTAGTGACAAACAGTTAGGTAGTCATGGTTTTGGTGGTCCGGGAGCATTTCCCTTTACAAAAGAAATAAATAGTGATATTGAGAATGGTGAAATCAAAAAGAATGCGCCTAAGGCACAGCTATACAATTTAGAAAAAGACCCCTACCAGAGTATAAATTTATATAAACAAAATACCAAACTTGCTGCTGAGATGCAAGCAATACTTAAGCAAATTTTAAATAGATAAAATACAATGAAGAGAATAAAACCAACTATATTGATGCTTGTTTTTTCTATATTTTTTATGACATCCTGTATGGATTCTAAAAAAGAAAACCTAAATAAAAACATCAGTTATACCTCACTTGTTAATCGATTGACTGATTTGAAATCTCTTGCGACTTTACCAGGTAAAGGCGAAAAAAGTGAAATGTGGTCTAGTTATGATCGAAAAAGTAAAGTCGATTCAGTAACAGGTGAGTTTATAGAATGGTCTGCAAATAATGACGGACTTAGACCTCAGTTTATTAGAAAAGAAGGTAATAATGAGGTTTTAGCAGAGATGACTGGACCAGGAGCTATCGTGCGTATTTGGTCTGCAAGTCCAAAAGATGGAAAAGTTAATATCTACATTGATGGTAGCGACATACCGATTGTCAGTGAAGCATTTATCGATTATTTTAAGCCTAGTATACCAGCATTTAATTTTCCTGAATTGGTCTACGAAACGAATGCTAAAGGATTCAATAATTATGTGCCAATTACGTATCAAAAAAGTTGTAAGATAGTCGCCGAGCCTGGTTGGGGTCAGTATTTTCATTTTAACTATATTACTTTTAATAAGGAAGCTTTAGTAGAGTCTTTTAATCCAAATTTAAATGAATCTGCTAAAAGTGCTTTAACTATGGTCAATACTTTTTTTGCTGAAGAGATGGGTAAAAATCCTTCTGCTTTAGAATTAGAGACGGTAACTAAAGATTTTAATTTAAAAACAAATAGTAAGACGACAGCTTTCAAGTTAAAGGGTAAAGGAGCCATTGCAAGTCTAAAAGCAAAGATAAAAGTTATTAATCCCGAAAAATTAGATGAAGTTTTAAGAAAAACTATTTTAGAAATTTCCTGGGACGGCGAGGATACCCCATCAGTATGGTCACCCATTGGTGATTTTTTTGGCTCAGCTCCTGGTTATAACAATTATAAAACATTACCAATGGGAATGACTGATGGCTGGATGTATAGTTATTGGTATATGCCATATTTAGAAGGTGCAGAGATTACATTACATAATTCTTCTAGCGAAACAACGGCTGTATCTTTAGAAATAGGCAAAGAAGAACTTAAAGATGATGATAAGAATTATGGTAGATTTCATGCAAAATGGCATAGGGATTTAGAACCTATAAAAAAAGAGCGCTGGCCAGATTGGTTATTGTTAAAAACAGAAGGTAAAGGTAGATTTTTAGGAGCTTCCTTGTCTCTATGGAACCCTAAGGGAGGTAGTAATAGTAATGCTGGTGAAGGACATTACTGGTGGGGAGAAGGAGATGAGAAATTCTTTATTGATGGAGAAAATTTTCCTTCTACATTTGGAACAGGTACCGAGGATTATTTTGGTTACGCCTGGTGTAATCCTTCCATTTTTGAACAAGCCTTTCATAGTCAATCGATAGATAATGGTAACATGGGATATCAATCCGTTAATAGATGGCAGATTATAGATAATATTCCTTTTCAAAAATCTTTTGATGGTTATTTGGAGAAGTATTTTGCTAATGATTGGCCAACACAATATGCAACTGTGGTGTATTGGTATTTAGATGCAGATGGAAAAGATCCAATTAAACCAACACCGGCAGATGAATTGTTTGGTTATGAGATACCTTACAAAGTTTTTAAACAACCCAATGCTTTAGAAGCAGAGAATTTAATGGTTATTGAAAATTCCGGTGGATGGCTGAATACTGATGAGTTCGTTCATGAGTCTATGTATAAAACTGTGAGTGGTCATAAAATCTTATTTTGGACAGCTGAAAAAAACAAAAAGAATAAGCTAATCACTGAATTTGAAACAGAAAAGACGGGTAAATATGAGGTGTACGCGACTATTATAAAACAAGCAGATGGTGGTGTTTTTAAGGTTAAAATAAACAACCAAAACATAAAAAATATTAATTGTAAGTCTTCCGATGATTCTAAATATACGGAACGTATAAAACTAGGAACGGTTAATTTAGTTGCTGGAAAACAACAAATTGAGTTTAATGTGCTTAAGGATGACAAGTTCCCTCAAAGGATGTGGATTGATTATTTTGAATTTGTGGAATTATAATGAATAATATAACTGGATAGATTAACAGAAAGTGGGACAAACCAAACAGGACAGAATCACATTATTGTCAATGGAGAAGGCTCTGACCTCAACAAAAAAGAGGCGTTAAAAGATAGAGCAAAACGAAAAACTATTACGCAAATAATGATGCTGCGATTGATAGAAGTGGGGCAAGAAAATGGAGAACCAGAATTGGAGAAATCTTACTGGAATACCTATTACTGTCAACAGAATATTGTTACAGCAGATGGTCGGTGATATGGTAAGTATCGCAAAAACCGCTTTTGTACTCTGTGTTGTAGTATCCGTAAGGCAGAGATGATTAATACATATTTCCCAGTGATGAAAAAATGGGAAGAACCTTATTTTTTTTACCCCTACGGTTAAATCTTGTAACGCATATAATTTGCCGAGGTATATAAAGAAATTTACACAAGGCATACAAAGAATAACAGAAAAACACCGTAAAAGATACCAAAGAGGTAGAGAGAAAAAGCTTGTTGGGGCGCGTTCGCTAGAGTGTAATTTTAATCCTAAAAAGAAACATACAACCCACATTTCCATATAATTACTAAAGACAAATATACTGCTGAGGTATTATTAAATGAATGGTTGCGACTATGGACACCAAAATTTGCTAATAGAAAAGGGCAGAATATTCAACAAGTAACTGATTTAGAGAATGGATTAGTTGAAATCATAAAATACGGCAGTAAAATATTTACCGAACCAGATTTAAAGAAAAGGCAAAAAGAAACCAATACAGCACAAATTTATATAAAGGCATTGGATACAATGCTTATGGCTATGAAGGGTAAACGTATATTTGATAGATTTGGGTTTAACTTACCAAAACAGAAAAAAAACAAAAATTTTCAGCGAAGTTACTAAGCTGTTACAAAGAATGGGAGTATAATCCAAGGACTTTCGATTGGGAAAATATCGCTACTGGTGAATTATTGTGCGAATATAAGATACCTACTCATTTAACAGCACTTCTTGCCAATAATGTAGATGTAGTTAGATCATAATAGATATTCACGAGTGTGGGTGTAATATTGAATTAATAAGCGATATTTGAATGATAAAAAACTAGTTACACCGATTAGTTTTATATTTGTCAAAAAAAGGATGCTATGACAGTAAGATTGCCTAAAGATGAAAATGTACGTATTGCTAACTCAGAGGATATAGCTCGTATCATGAGAAAGATTCTTTTAAGGCAGAATAGATTACATAGAAAAAAGGAATACTTCTGGACTATCGGTTTAAGTACTACCAATGATATAGAGTATATTGAACTATTAACGATTGGCACGTTGAACCAAAATTCATTAGATCCTGTTGAGGTATTTAATTTTGCAGTGTCTAAAAAGTGCAAAAAACTAATACTTTGTCATAATCATCCATCAGGAGATGTTACACCTAGTAAATCTGATAAAATGTTAACAGAGAAAATTCACAAAGGAGCAGTTACTTTGAATATAAACTTATTAGATCATATTATTATTTGCGATAGTGAAGAATATTATAGTATGAGAAGCAATAATTTGGTTTAGTATTTCTTTTTAATGTATCCACATATTGGCAATTACCCTCTTCACTCAATATATTCACCCATCATCAAAGACCATTATCATAAATAAAACAGATAAGTTGTTTTAATACTTAATCTGTACAAGATAATTGAGTATGATTATGTTTTGCTTTTTTGATAGTGATATTATTATATAAAATTGATAAATTCCCTTTTTAAAACTGCATAATAACTATATGGCATTATATCAAACCTCTGTATTAAAGAAATATCTAAAACAACAAGATACCGAAATAGTAAACAAGGCTTATAAAAAATACACGAAGTATTTCTTAAATCCTACCATACAAGAAAATATACGTAACTCAAAAGAAGAGCAATTTCAAGCTACATTCCTTACAGAGAGCTATTTGTAAATATTTTGGGCTACACTTTAAATCCCAATCCTAAATTTAATCTTACTACCGAGTTTAAAAACCAAAAGAATGCACGTAAAGCCGATGGTGCAATTCTTAAAGATGATATAGCTATAGGTGTCATTGAGTTAAAAGGTACAAATACTAAAGACCTTGAAAGTATACGTAAACAAGCATTTGATTATAAAGCAAATCAAAAAGGTTGTGTGTATGTTATCACCTCTAACTTTGAAAAACTTCGTTTCTATATCAATGATGCTACAGAGTTCGAGGAATTCAATCTATTTGAGCTATTAGAAGAAGAGTTTCAATTATTGTATTTATGCTTACAAAAAGATAATGTACTTACTAATATACCGCTATCTATAAAAGAAGCGTCTATTGTAGAAGAAGAAAAAATAACAAAGAGTTTTTATAGTGATTACTCTGTCTTTAAAAGAGAACTTTACAGAGACTTAGTAAAACAAAACGGTACAAAACTTAAAGCAGAAGCACGAGAGCGTTTAAAAGAGGTTGCTACCGACGAAGCTGTAACCGCTGAATTAGAACGTATTGAGAGGAATGTAAAACTCTCTTTATTTAAAAAATCACAAAAGTTAATAGACCGCTTCCTATTTGTATTCTTTGCAGAAGATAGAGGTTTATTGCCACCTAACTCTACCGTACAAATCTTAAACAAGTGGAAAGCAGATTTAGACTTTGGAGACGAGCGACCACTTTACGGCTTATTTAAGCAATATTTTAACTTCTTAGACCAAGGAAGACAAGGCACAGCATCACGAGCAGAGATATACGCTTATAATGGAGGATTGTTTAAACCAGATGGTATTTTAGATGGTTTGTTAATAGACAATGAACTACTATACAAATACACCTTAAAACTTGCTAACTACGATTTTGAGAGTCAGGTAGATGTGAATATTTTAGGACACATTTTTGAAAACTCTTTAAATGAAATTGAAAGTATTAACGCAGAGATTGAAGGTGGAGATTTTGACAAACAAAAAAGCAAGCGTAAAAAAGATGGCGTATTCTATACACCAAAATATATAACTAAATATATTGTAGAAAACACAGTAGGTAAACTATGTGATGAGAAGAAAAATGAGTTCGGTTTTAAGGAAGAAGAATATTTTAAAGGACGTAAAAACCGTAATAAAGCTACTATTGCAAAGTTAGTAGGTATCTTAGATGATTACAGAACTTGGTTGTTACATATTACCATTTGTGACCCAGCTTGTGGCTCTGGTGCATTCTTAAATCAAGCATTAGATTTTTTAATAAAAGAACATAATTATATAGATGAGCTTAAAGCGAAAGTATTAGGAGGTGGTATTGTATTTAGTGATATAGAAAACACCATACTTGAAAACAATATTTACGGTGTAGACCTTAATGAAGAGTCTGTAGAGATAGCAAAACTATCTTTATGGCTACGCACAGCACAACCACGAAGAAAACTAAATGATTTAAGTAGTAATATCAAATGTGGCAATAGCTTAATAGATAATAAAAGTGTCGCTGGAGATAAAGCCTTTAATTGGGAAACCGCATTCACTAAAGTATTTGAGCAAGGAGGTTTTGATGTTATTATTGGAAATCCGCCTTATGTTTTTGCAAGAGATAATTTTTCACAGGAAATTAAAGATTACTACTCTAATAAATATGTTTCAGCTGAATATCAAATCAATTTATATCTATTATTCATTGAAAGAACGATACATCTAATAAAGGATAAGGCTAATTATGGTTTAATAATTCCAAATGCTTGGTTGATGGTGGATTCCGCCAAAGAATTAAGAAATTTAATACTAAACAAATGTTCCATTAATCAAATCATCAATTTAGCAGGTTATTCTTTTGAAGGAGTCAATGTAGAGACAATAATAATCCTAGCTTCAAAATCTTCAGAAAGAAACAATCCTAATGAGTTGGAAGTCCTACTTAGCTCAGGGAAAGAGTTTAGATTTTCTCATTTACGAAAACAAGTAGATTTTGAAAAAAATGAAGGTTATGAGTTTAGAGTTTTTTCTGATGAAGCTAGCGTTCAATTGACTAAAAAATTAAAAGAGAATTCTGAAATTCTCGATAATATAGTTCATATAAAAGCAGGTCTCCAAGCTTATGAAAAAAATAAAGGAGAACCAAAACAGACAGTTGAAGATGTAAAAAATAGACCTTATGATTTCGATTATAAATTTGATGAAAACACACATAAATATTTGGAAGGAAAAGATGTAGGTAGGTATTTTCTTAATTGGTCTGGGCAATATTTACAATATGGTAAGCAACTGGCATCTCCCAGAACTTTCAATTTATTTGATGGTGAGAAAATTATAATTAGAGAAATAACAGGTAAATTCCCTAAGAGTATAATATCAACATTTGACGATGGAGTTTATTTATATAATCGGAGTAATATTGGAATTGTAAAAAGACAAGAAATTGAAGTGTCATTAAAGTATATTCTGGCTATTTTAAATAGTAAATTGATATCTTATTACTTTGTTAAAAATACTGCTAAATCAGTAAGAAAAATGTTTCCAAAAATCATTTTAAATGATTTACGAAAATTTCCTTTTAAACCTATATCACCATCGGAACAAAAACCAATTATAGAAAAAAGTTCGATAATACTAAGTTCGAGTAAAGAATTCATTTTATTAATTAACAGGTTTAAAAAATACTTTATTCAGAAAAATAAACTAATCAAACTATCTCGTAAACTTGAAAACTGGCACGAATTAGATTTTGGAGACTTTATTAAAGAAATTAATAAAGCTATTAAATCAAACAATAAGATATTAGTTTCAAAAGAGGAAGAGCCTATTAGCTCACTAACGAAAAAAGATGAGTTTGAGTGGTTAGAATTGTTTGAAGAAAACAAGAAAAAAGCACAAGACCTACACCATCAAATCAATCAAACTGAAAAGGAGATTGACGCTATGGTCTATGAATTATATGGTTTAACTCAAGAGGAAATTGAAATTGTAGAAAATAGTTAAGATTTAAAAACACAATAATAAATCTATATGGGGAATATAGCTACTAGCTTTAAGCAACAAATTGAAAAGTTAAAGTCTCGAGGAATGGAATTAGATTATCCTGATGACAAAATCAAGGAAATTCTATTAGATATTGGCTATTATCGGTTAGGTTTTTATTGGCATCCATTTGAAATAGATGAGGATCATAACTTTAAAGAAGGAACGAGGTTTTCTGATGTTGTGAAATTATATTACTTAGATGTTGATTTGCGAAACCTACTCCTTAAATATATTAAACGAATTGAAATAAATTTCAGAACGAAATTAGTGTATTATGTGTCAAATAAATATAAAGAATCGCCAACCTGGTTCATTGATTATAACGTCGTAAACTCAACTTTTATAAGTGATATAGATAAACATTATAATGATGAATTCAAATCTAAGAATAAACCAATTAAATTACATCATGCTAAATATATCAACGATAAGTATGCGCCTGCTTGGAAGACATTAGAGTTTTTTACTTTTGGTGCAATTTTGAAAATTTTCAAGAGTTTAAATGAAAATGATATAAAAGAAAGGATTTCTGGTTTATATAATGTTCTCAATTTAAAGAAATTTATAAACATAATGGATACTATAGTATATATCAGGAATACTTGTGCTCATAGTGGTGTAATTTTTGATTTGAATACTCCAAAAGGTATTTCTATAATCCCTGGTATTACTTTTAATGAAAACAATAGAAGTTCATTGGATTCGACAATCAAAGTCATTCTGTATATCCTAGATAAGATATCAAATGGTAGGAAGAATGATTTAGAGCGCCAGATTGATGATTTGTTTATGGAGCAAAAAGGAAATGATATAATTAAAGGTATAATTATAGAAAAAATAGGATATAAGTATAAATAAATGTTTTTAGTAATAATTCCCTATCTTTGCAACAGTGCACTGTTATTCAATTATGCTTTAATGCTGCACTTAAAAAAAATAATAATAAGCCTAGACTAGCTCTAGGCTTTTTTTGTGTTCTCAATTTAACATGAAATAATAATCAGCACTTAATTAAATTAAAATTGTCGACCAAATTGTCGGCCGAAAACAAAAACTCCCGTAATCATTGATGATTTGGGAGTTTTTCGTGGAGTCGGACACGATCAAACGTTAAGAATTGATCCAGTGGATCAATTTAGCGTAGGAGCCAGCTGGCGCGTGGCCGAATCCCCCGAAAACACAAAATCCTGCCCATAAGGCAGGATTAAAGTGGAGTCGGAGAGGGCCGAAGCGTTAAGAATTGATCCAGTGGATCAATTTAGCGTAGGAGCCAGCTGGCGCGTGGCCGAATCCTCTGATTGCACAAAAAAACCACCCGAAGGTGGTTTTTGAAGTGGAGTCGGAGAGGGCCGAAGCGTTAAGAATTTGATCCAGTGGATCAATTTAGCGTAGGAGCCAGCTGGCGCGTGGCCGAATCCTCTGATTGCACAAAAAAACCACCCGAAGGTGGTTTTTGAAGTGGAGTCGGAGAGGGCCGAAGCGTTAAGAATTTG
>NZ_BAABCW010000014.1:103440-120315 GCF_039539305.1 Aquimarina addita
TGATCCAGTGGATCAATTTAGCGTAGGAGCCAGCTGGCGCGTGGCCGAATCCCCTGATTGCACAAAAAAACCACCCGAAGGTGGTTTTTGAAGTGGAGTCGGAGGGATTCGAACCCTCGTCCAAACAAGCAATTAAACTGCTTTCTACACGCTTAGTTTCTGTTTAGATTTTCGTGAGCTTGCCGGTCAAAAACTACCAACGCACCCCTTATTCTCAATTAATTTCAAAACTATATCAAGACACTATAGTTTCTATGTTTACTTTTACGATACTCAAAACCAAACGCCGTAAACCAAGGCTTCTGAAGAGTATCCTGCTTGTCTACCTGGTAGACCGAGGCATTATCCTACTGTAATTCGGATTATGCAGCTAGGGCGTAGTTATTCTCGCCGTTTAAAAAGGTGAAATAGATATTAACGAGCATTAACTTCATAGCTCGGCGTGCTTACAATCCAATTCGACTCGCTGTCAAAACCAGTCGACCCCATGTTTAAAAAATTCTGAAACAGGAATCCCTAATTCAGAATTAGGAAGGCAAATATAGTCATAATTGTCATATATTTACTTCCTTTTTAATACTCAAAAAATATACCATTTTATATGATCAAATTCGGAATAATTAAGGAAAGAAAAAATCCACCGGATCATCGGGTTGTTTTTTCTCCGGAAGGTCTTGCAAAAGCAGTAGTGAAATTTCCAGAGGCCTCTTTTCTTGTGGAAAATTCTGATATAAGAGGATTTAAAAATGAGACATACATTGACAAAGGATTTGAGGTGTCTAACGACATGTCAGACTGTGATGTGCTATTAGGAGTAAAAGAGGTGCCGATTTCTGCATTAATTTCTAATAAAAAATATTTTTTCTTTTCGCATACGATTAAAAAACAACCGTATAATCGAGATTTGCTACAGGCAATATTAGATAAACAAATAGAATTTTTTGATCACGAAACGATTGTCAATCAAAAAGGATTTAGAACCATAGGTTTTGGACATTATGCTGGTATTGTAGGAGCTTATAATGGGTTTAGAACATTAGGCCTTAAGAATAGTAATTTTGAACTTCCAAAAGCTGATACGCTGTTAGATCAAAAAGCATTAGTGTCTGAGTTATCAAAAATTACAGTCCCGGCAATAAAAATATTACTAACAGGAAAGGGTAGAGTAGGCAGTGGAGCTAAAGAGATATTAGATGCGATGGATATACGAGAAGTTTCTATAGAGGATTATTTGTATAAAACATATGATCAACCTGTATATGCACAGATTGATGCTCTGGATTATAATGCCAGAAAAGATGGAAAGAACTTAGATCTTACGGATTTTTATCAGCACCCGGAGGATTATAAAAGTACTTTTATGCGTTTTGCAAAGGTCACAGATTTTTATATTGCCGGACACTTTTTTGGAGATGGAGCACCCTGTATTTACACCCGTGAGGATGCTCGATCTAAAGATTTTAATATCAAGGTGGTAGCTGATATTTCTTGTGATATAGACGGGCCAATAGCATCCACCATACGATCTTCTACTATTGAAGATCCTGTATATGGATATGATCCGGTGACTGAAACCGAAATTGATTTTATGAACCCCAAAGCAATCGCTGTCATGGCAGTAGATAATTTACCATGTGAATTGCCTCGGGATGCTAGTGAAGGTTTTGGAGAGATGTTTATGAAAAATGTGTTGCCAGCATTCTTTAATAATGATGCAGACGGAGTATTAGAACGAGCAAGAATGACAAAAGATGGAAAACTAACTGAGCGTTTTGCATATTTGCAAGACTATGTAGACGGAAAAGAATAATTTATATAACACATACGTATTAAAAAAATGACTACGCAGCAACTCGTTGATCAAATCTGGAAAAAAAAATCATTCCTATGTATAGGATTAGATGTAGATCTTACTAAAATTCCAGCGTATTTACTGGAAGAAGAAGATCCCATTTTTGAGTTTAATAAAAGAATTATAGAGGCGACACAACATCTGGCGGTGGCCTATAAACCCAATACTGCATTTTATGAAGCCTACGGGATAAAAGGTTGGAAATCATTAGAAAAAACGATTCAGTATCTAAATACGAACTATCCTGAAATTTTTACAATTGCTGATGCCAAACGAGGAGATATAGGTAATACCAGTGCAATGTATGCCAAGGCTTTTTTTGAAGATATGGAGTTTGATTCAGTAACGGTAGCACCCTATATGGGTAAGGATTCTGTAGAACCTTTTTTAACATTCGAGGGGAAACATACCATTATGTTAGCCTTAACTTCTAATCAGGGAGCTTTTGATTTTCAGACAAAAAGTATAGAAGGTAAAGAAGTATATAAGCACGTATTAGAAACATCAAAAAGCTGGAAACATTCAGAAAATCTAATGTATGTTGTTGGAGCAACTAAAGCCGAATATTTTGCAGATATTAGAAAAATCGTACCCAATAGCTTTTTGTTAGTTCCCGGAGTAGGGGCACAGGGGGGTAATTTGCAAGAGGTATGTAAGTTTGGTCTTACTGACCAGATTGGATTATTAATCAATTCATCCAGAGGTATTATTTATGCTTCAAACGGAACTGATTTTGATACAGTTGCTGCAAAAAAAGCAGCTGAACTTCAACGTCAAATGGCCGTGATTCTGGATGCTAAAAAAGTATAAAACACTATTGTTTCAAGGAGGTATGACGAAGCAACCTTTTGATTGGTAGTAGGAAAGTTTAAACAGATTACTTCGCTTCGTTACACTGCGCTCGCGATGACGGTTTCAAAGTATATGTAATAGTATGATTATCAAAGACCAATTAGATAGGGAGATCAGTATACAAAAGATTCCGGAACGGATTATATCACTGGTGCCATCGCAAACAGAGTTGCTTGTAGATATGGGCTTGTCGAACCGGATTGTTGGGGTGACTAAATTTTGTGTACACCCTGATACTATTAAAAAGGAAAAAACAATTGTAGGAGGAACCAAACAAGTCAATTTTGAAACCATAAAAAAGTTACATCCTGATCTGATTCTATGTAACAAAGAAGAAAATATAAAGGAAATTGTAGAAGCACTACAAGATGATTATGCTGTACATGTATCTGATGTTGCAAATGTAGAAGATGCCTTATGTATGATTCATCAATATGGGGAGATTTTTGAGAAAGAGAAAGAAGCAAAGGTCATTATCGAGGAGATTAGATCGGCAAAAGCATCTTTTGAGCTATTTATAAAAGATAAACCAAAGAAGAAAGTAGCTTATTTTATATGGAGAAAGCCATGGATGGCTGCAGGAAATGGAACATTTATACATTATTTAATGGAGTTGAATGGTTTTATAAATGTTTTCGGACATCAGGATAGGTATCCGGAAGTTACAGAGGCTCATTTAAAAAGTTTAGAAGATATAGATCTTGTTTTATTGTCTTCAGAACCCTTTCCATTTTCTAATACACACCTTCCTGAAGTTCAACAAATGATCCCTAATGCTAAGATTATTTTAGTGGATGGTGAATATTTTTCGTGGTATGGAGCCAGATTAATAGCTGGTTTTAGATATTTTGAAACGCTCCATTAAGTGTCTGTTTGATAAACAGTTTATTAAAATTTGCAAAGCATACTTTTAATCCATAATAAGTTACTACATTTGTAGCACTAGACAACATATGCTTAATTATTCCATATATACACATGCTGAAAGTAAAGATTGGGTAACTTTTGTACACGGTGCAGGAGGAAGTTCTTCTATATGGTTTAAACAAGTACGTGAGTTTAGAAAGCATTTTAATGTTTTGTTACTGGATCTGAGAGGGCATGGTAATTCTAAGCCTGCGCTAAAAGATGCTTTTAAGTCTAAGTATACTTTTGATTCTATTACCGAAGATATTGTGGAGGTGATCAGAAAAGAAAATATAAAATCATCTCATTTTGTTGGAATATCTTTAGGAACCATTTTGATAAGAAACCTGGCGGAGAAATATCCTGATCTGGTAGATAGCATGATTATGGGTGGAGCTATTATGAAATTAAACTTGCGATCACAGGTATTAATGAAGCTTGGTGTGGTGTTTAAGTCTGTAATACCGTATATGTTACTGTATAAATTCTTCGCATTTGTTATTATGCCAAGAAAAAATCATAAGCAATCCAGATTACTTTTTGTTAATGAGGCTAAAAAGCTATATCAAAAAGAGTTTATACGATGGTTTAGATTAACTTCAGAAATCAATCCTTTATTACGATTTTTTAGAGCAAAAGATATTGAAATTCCTACGTTATATGTGATGGGAGCGGAAGATCATCTTTTTTTACCTTCTATAAGGAAAATAACAGATACGCATAAGTTTTCATCTCTTTTTGTAGTCAAAGATTCTGGTCATGTAGTCAATGTAGAGCAGTCAGAAGTTTTTAATAGAGAGACTATTTCTTTTATACATCAATTTTAATCCAGTTATTTAATCTAATCTGTCAGCTATTTAGCGTTAATAAATTAGAGCTGTTGATGTTCCAATTTATTAATTCTAGACATAATTCTGCTCGCTTCATCGTGTAACTGATCACTTTTGTTTTTGTCCTTTATTGCTAAATTATATGCATTCTTCATCAGTCTACAATATCGTTTTTGTAGTTTTTGTAATTCCGTTTCCTCTTTTAGCCAACTAAACATAAAATAATTTAAATATATTCACAATGCAAAGATATAAGACTACTTAATGAAAGTTTCTTAAGGCCTAGTTAAGATTTTTCTAAGAGGCTGCTAAAATAAAATATATAAAATTTTGATGATGAATATCTACAAAAAGAGCGCTATTTGAACAAAATCAAATAGCGCTCTTTTGTAAGGTATATTTTTCAATAGCTATTGCTAATTAATCTTGTAGTGCAAATACTTTTTTTAATACGTCCGATGTTCTGGAACTTAGTTTTGTTCTGATTTCTCCTTCTTCTATAGCAATCATTTTATACACCCCGCTTAATGCCTCTCCTGTAACATAATCTGTGATATCAGGATTTACATTATTAGTAAAAGGGATGGAATTATATTTATTGATAATATTAGTCCAGATTTTATCAGCTCCTACTTTAGAAAAAGAACTTTCTATAACCGGGCTGAATTTTCCATATAATTCTGTGCTTGTGGTACCTTTAAGATATTGTGTCGCGGCATCATTATTTCCTAATAGGATTTGCTTAGCATCATTAAATGACATTTGTTTCACAGCATTTACAAAAATAGGCGTTGCTTCTTTTACTGCGTTTTCTGCAGCTCGGTTTAAAACTTTAAGTCCTTCATCTGCTAAGCTACTTAGACCAATATCTCTTAGTGCTTTATCAACCTTAGTTAATTCACTGGGAAGTGCAATTTTTACCAATTCATTTTTATAAAAACCATCCGTTTGAGTCAGTTTAGATACTTGCTTGTCAATACCTTTATCTAAAGCTTCTTTTAAACCATTGGCGATATCCAGATTACTTAATCCAACAGTTCCCATGCTATCCTGCGGGAGGCTATCAATAACTTGCTGCAGTTCTGCGCAGCTGCTTAGAATGATAATGCAAAAAATAGAGATAAGCTTTTTCATAAAAATAATTTGTGTTTGTTAATAAGCAAATTTAATAATAATGTATAATAAAAGACGTGCTAGTCCGTAATAATCAAAATATGCATGACACTATATAGCTGGTTTATGAGAAAATCACAGTTTTATTGCTGTAAACCAAAACTTTACGTTCAATATGGTATTTGATGGCTTTAGACAATACGATTTTTTCGAGATCGCGACCTTTTAGAATAAAATCCTGTACATTATGAATATGTGATACACGTGCAATTTCTTGTTCTATAATAGGCCCTTCATCTAATTCTGAAGTCACATAATGTCCTGTAGCTCCAATGATTTTAACTCCTCTTTTATAGGCAGAGTGGTATGGCTTTGCTCCAGGAAACGCAGGTAAAAAGGAATGATGGATATTGATAATTCTATTGGGATATTGATTTACAAAATTTGGCGGGATAATTTGCATATATCTCGCTAAAACTATAAAATCAATTTTTGAATCCTTTAATAATTTTAAATGTTCATTTTCAGCTTGTTGTCCGTTGTCTTTAGAGACAGGAATATGTTTGAAAGGGATATTAAAACTATCGGCAATCGGTTTTAGATCTTCGTGATTACTAATTATGATTGGAATTTTTACGTGTAATTCGCCAGATGCGTGCCTGCCAAGAATATCATATAAGCAATGATCATACTTAGATACAAAAATGGCCATCCTGGGTTTTTTTTCTGCATTATACATTTCCCAATGCATGTTATAATTTTTAGCCACTTCTTTAGTGAAAGATTCTTTAAATATTGTGAGCTTTTCTTCATCATCATCAAATTCGCACTCCAGACGCATAAAGAATTCACCTAATTCTCTGTCAACATGCTGTTCTACATATACTGTGTTTCCTTTTTTTGATAATACAAAATTAGTAACAGTGGCTACAATTCCTTTTTTATCAGGACAATTAATAAGTAGAATGACATTTCTCATGTGTTGACTTAAATTATTTTAAAAATATAAACTTACTATTTAAGAAATGAATTTTCTAATAATTAGCGATAAACCTAATCTTACAGTTCACGTTTTTAAATGATTAAAAGTGTATGGTTTATATTGTTGAATTATTTATAAAAAACAAAGGCTGATTTTAGTAATAATCAGCCTTTGTTTTTACAGAAACGAGATAATATTATTTAATAGCATCAATTGAATTATTAATCAGAGTTTTTAAATGATCTTTATGGGCTTTGGATAAAATATTCCCAGTGTTGTTAGAAACCATAGATTTTATACTCTTTAGATTATATAATGCCATAGATTTAGCAGCATAAGTATATGGAGGTTGCTTTCTTTTGGAGTCAGATTTAGGTACAGTATCGAAGAGTATTTTAATAAGCTTTTTTACGTATTCTAATTGAAGATTTTGTCTAAATGTATTTATAGAGCCAGCAACATCAGCTTTAAAAATTGATGAGTTGAGATCTGTCATAAATTCTGATAAAGCATAAGTGTTACCATACAACTCAGAATCCGTTATTCTTTGTAATGTGTTAGGATGTAGAATATGATCAAGAACTCTTTTTTGATAACCAAGAACCATCTTATGTATCCTGGGGTCTTCAGGATTGCTAAAGAAATTAAACCCTCTTCTTTGTGCTGCCAGATAATTATATAATTCAGCAGGAGTGTCAAAGGCATTAGGCGCAAATATATAATCAGACAGAGCTTGCATTGCTCTTTTTTGATCAGAGTAGGATACAGGAGTAAAAGGTTGCATCGCTTCATTTTGTCCGATTGTAGAGCGATCTACATAAACTCCTCCTATAAATCGGGAAATTACATCACCCGCTCTGCCGTATTGGCTTTTTAGAATAAAAAAAGCTTGAAGCAACTCCTGATATGTTTCTCCAGGTTGGTTAAATTGACTTTTTAAATCCTTCAGTATATCAGTAACCAGCTTTATTCTGTCTATAGAATATGTAATTTGATCATTAGATAAATCACCAGTCATTACTCTGGGATCAATTCCTTTACCAGGAGAACGCATATCATCTGCATCATTCCCAAAGCTAAGTTCTGGTTGTATGGATTTAGCAAGGATTAAGTCTAATTCATCTGGTGATTGTATCTGTGAATACCCAAATTGGATAGCCCAATCATCATAAGGTCCAAGTACTTCAGAGTAAAAGTGTCCTTGATTAGCTTTATCAATGGTTACATTGATAGCTTCATAGTCCATAACAGATCCGGTTAACGATTTCCCTTTAATAAATGCTGGATCATATAATTGGGCTGGTGAGAATAACTGGCTCGATTTCATATTATGATTGAGACCTAAAGTATGACCTACCTCATGCATAATGAGGTTTATCATTGCTTCTTTTTTCATTCCCTCAATCTCTTCAATAGAAGAACCAAATGCTTTTAGAGCCGTTTGTCCAAAAAGAGTATTTTCATGTGTCATTTCTCCAAATGAACAATAAGCATGCGTATTATTAATAGGCGTATATTCAGTATTTGTTTCGTTCAAATTAAATATTTTGTCTATTCTTACCCGATTGGTATGATGCACATACTCCAGCATAATATCTGCTCCTAAAATTTCTCCGGTTCTTGGGTTTACAAAGCTAGGTCCATATCCACCAAAACGGGGTGCTGGAGAGGATGTCCATCGTAATACATTATATCTGATATCCCCAGCATCCCAGGTAGCATCATCGGGTTGTGTTTTTACTACGATTGCATTTTTAAAACCTGCTTTTTCGAAGGCTTTATTCCACTCCAATACTCCTTGCTTTATAGAAGCTCTGAATTCTAGAGGAGTACTGTTCTCAATCCACCATACAATGGGTTGAACAGGCTCAGAAATCTTAGCGGTTGGATCTTTTTTTACCAGATTCCATCGATGTATTAAATCTCTGTAAGGTGCTACTTTTTTAGAAGTCATATCCGTTACCTGGGTGGTAAAATAGCCCACTCTGGGATCGTCAAATCTGGGTTGGTAATCATTTTCTGGCATGGCAATGAGGCTATGTGCTACTTTGATCGTTATATTTCTTCCATCGACTACCGCATTAGAGCCTTTGTTAAGTATAGAGCTTTTAGAATATACATAATGACTTTGTATATTTAAGTTTTCAGGATAATTCTGGATTTTTTTAATTTTCGTTTTCTCTTCACTTAGGTTACCTAGTTTAAATGAAAAAGGGGATGCCCCGGGAACAGCAGGTCTTTTTATTTGGTTAAAGGTTTCTTTTATAAAGAGCGCATCAGACGTAATGAGATAGTTCTCTTTTTTATCATCCTGCGCCTCAATGGTAAGACTGGCTAAGATCCCGTCACTTACATTGGCTCCAGAGGATTTTGATAAAGCGTTGTTTTCATCAAAATAGAAAGATACGTTCTTTTGAATAAACTCAATTTTATCAAAATGTTTTTCAATTTTGAAAATTTTAGAATCAAGATAAGCACCCCTAAAAGCACCTGCGTCTGCAACGCCATCTGTAATCTGACTGAAATAGATGAATTCTTTTCCAATTTGATCTTTATGAATTAACATTTTTGTGGTACCGTCAATAGTATCGCGATACATCGTAAATAATCCTTCAATTTTCTCACTTTTTTTAGTGAGTTCTTTGATTGTTTTTTCGTTTTTCTCTTTCTTTCCAGTATCTACCTGTTCTGATGTTCCTTTTTTTAATTTTTTCTTCTTGCTTTGTGCTTCAGTATGCTGAATTCCTATCCCAAGAATGCATAGAAAAGCGATAAGAATGAACTTATTATTTGATACTATAAATTTCATTTCCTGATGTATTTGATTGAATAATGCGGGAATATATTATTTTCTGATATACAAGAGAAAATTTTTAACAACTGCATTAACATTACATAAAAATTCTGACTAAAGAATTTACTTGTTGAATATCACGGAACTTTCAATTTTAATAGTAGATTTGAATAGCATATATAGATCTTGCGTATATTTTTAAAGTTTATATTATTCTTAAAAAACAAGCTATATTAATAGGTATTTCGTAAATTACAACGCATAAAAACACTTACTTTTATCAATGAAGCAAATTTCTCCATACAAACCGAAGAATAAAGTTAGAATTGTAACAGCGGCCTCCCTTTTTGATGGACATGATGCTGCTATTAATATAATGCGGCGAATTATCCAATCTACAGGAGTAGAAGTGATCCATCTGGGACACGACAGGAGTGTAGAAGAAGTAGTAAACTGTGCGATACAGGAAGATGCGAATGCAATTGCAATGACCTCGTATCAAGGAGGTCATAATGAGTACTTTAAGTATATGTATGATTTGCTACAGGAAAAAGGAGCGACTCATATTAAAGTATTCGCAGGTGGAGGTGGAGTGATTCTGCCAGAAGAAATCAAAGATCTGATGGCATATGGAATTACCAGGATTTATTCTCCGGATGATGGTAGAGCATTAGGTTTACAGGGAATGATTAATGATCTTGTAGCACAATCAGATACTAGTGCAGCATTAACTTTTCCTGAAGAGACTGTTATAAATGGTGAGCTTAAAGATAAAGAAGTTAATACAATCGCCAGATTAATTACAATAGCAGAAAATGAGCCGGAGAAATTTGAACAAATATTTAGAAAGAACAGTAAACTTGGCATTGCTGCTTCAGAGTCTGATGAAAAACAAATAACACCAGTTTTAGGAATTACAGGAACTGGTGGATCAGGAAAATCTTCATTGGTAGATGAATTGGTACGTCGTTTTCTGATAGACTTTCCAGAAAAAACGATAGGATTAATTTCTGTGGATCCTTCTAAACGTAAAACAGGAGGAGCATTGCTGGGAGATCGGATTCGTATGAATTCAATTAATTCTCCGCGGGTATATATGCGTTCACTTGCCACAAGACAATCAAATCTGGCATTGTCAAAATATGTGGCCGAGGCTATAGAAATATTAAAAGCAGCTCAATTTGATATTATTATTTTGGAAACCTCAGGTATTGGACAATCAGATACCGAGATTTTAGAGCATAGTGATACTTCTCTATATGTAATGACTCCGGAGTTTGGAGCCGCAACACAATTAGAAAAGATTGATATGCTTGATTTTGCAGATTTGGTAGCGATCAATAAATTTGATAAAAGAGGTTCACTAGATGCACTCAGAGATGTGAAAAAGCAGTATATGCGTAATCATCAATTATGGGAAACTCCGCAAGATGAGTTGCCTGTATATGGCACCATCGCATCACAGTTTAATGATCCGGGGATGAATACATTGTATAAGGCGATCATGGATAAGGTAGTAGAAAAAACCGGGGCAGCCGTAGTTTCTGGTTTTCATATATCAAAAGAAATGTCCGAAAAAATATTTGTGATCCCACCAAGTAGAACGAGATATCTATCTGAGATAGCAGAAAGTAATAGAGCATATGATACCAAGGCTAATACGCAGCAAGCGGTAGCTCAGAAATTATTCGGTATTTACAAAACGATTTGTAGTGTTGCTGATATTGATTTTTTAGACCTGTCAAAGCATGGGATAGATGATGGAAGTCTTCGCAAAGTTTATAACGATGCTAATACCTCTTTCTTAAAGTTGCTTTTGGCAGAATTTGATCGGGTAAAATTGAATTTGGATCCATATAACTGGGAAGTTATTATGAACTGGGGTGCAAAAGTCCAGAAATATAAAGATCCAGTATATTCATTTAAGGTACGAGATAAAGAAATAAAAATTGAGACACATACAGAATCACTATCCCATGTGCAGATACCTAAGGTAGCATTGCCAAAATATGAGGCTTGGGGTGATGTTCTAAAATGGTGTTTACAAGAAAATGTTCCTGGCGAATTTCCTTTTGCTGCTGGATTATACCCTTTTAAACGTACAGGAGAAGATCCAACCAGAATGTTTGCAGGAGAAGGAGGACCAGAACGCACCAATCGCCGTTTTCATTATGTAAGTTTAGGGATGGATGCAAAACGACTTTCTACAGCATTTGATTCTGTAACACTATATGGTAATGATCCTGATCATAGGCCTGATATTTATGGTAAGATCGGTAACGCGGGTGTTTCTATCTGCTGTCTTGATGATGCTAAAAAATTGTACTCAGGGTTTGATTTAACTCATGCTATGACCTCTGTTAGTATGACGATTAACGGACCCGCACCGATGCTACTCGGATTCTTTATGAATGCAGCAATAGATCAAAACTGTGAAAAATATATTAAAGAACAAGGAATAGAGGACGATATAGAATTATCGATTCAAAAAATATATAAAGAAAAAGGGGTATCCAGACCTGTATATCAAGGTGAATTACCAGAAGGTAATGATGGGTTGGGATTACTATTGCTGGGAGTAACTGGCGATCAAGTATTACCAGATGCTGTATACACTGAGATCAAAACTAAAACCTTGAATGCTGTTAGAGGAACCGTTCAGGCAGATATCTTGAAAGAAGATCAAGCACAAAATACTTGTATTTTCTCTACAGAATTTGCATTGAGATTAATGGGAGATGTACAAGAATATTTTATTCAGAATCAAGTACGTAATTTTTATTCGGTTTCTATTTCCGGATATCATATTGCAGAAGCAGGTGCTAATCCAATCACACAATTAGCACTCACGTTATCTAATGGATTTACCTATGTAGAGTACTATCTAAGCCGTGGGATGGATATCAATAAATTTGGACCTAACTTATCATTTTTCTTTTCTAATGGCATAGATCCTGAGTATGCTGTTATTGGCAGAGTAGCTCGCAAAATATGGGCAAAAGCGCTGAAGCATAAGTATGGAGCCAATAGTAGAGCGCAGATGTTAAAATATCATATTCAGACTTCAGGACGTTCTTTACACGCGCAGGAAATTGATTTTAATGATATCCGTACTACCTTGCAAGCATTATATGCGATTTATGACAATTGTAATTCTCTGCACACAAACGCTTATGATGAAGCGATTACAACACCTACAGAGGAGTCTGTGCGCAGGGCTATGGCTATACAGTTAATCATTAATAAAGAATTAGGATTAGCTAAAAATGAGAATCCGATTCAGGGATCTTTTATCATTGAAGAATTAACAGATTTAGTAGAAGAAGCAGTATTAACAGAGTTTGATAGAATTACAGAGCGAGGAGGTGTACTGGGCGCTATGGAAACTATGTATCAAAGAAGCAAAATCCAAGAGGAGAGCTTGTATTATGAGACATTAAAACATAATGGAGAGTTCCCAATTATAGGGGTGAATACTTTTTTAAGTTCTAAGGGATCTCCTACCGTAACTCCCGGAGAAGTAATCAGAGCTACAGAAGAGGAAAAGCAATATCAAATCACCATGTTAAAAGATTTACATAAGGGTAATGCTGAAAAGACAGCGGATCTGCTCCGTGATTTACAAGAAAAAGCAGTGACGAATCAAAATATTTTTGAAGCACTGATGGAGGTGTGTAAGGTATGTTCCCTAGGGCAAATTACAGCCTCATTATTTGAGGTAGGAGGGCAATATCGACGTAATATGTAGGTTAAGCTTAATCTGGTAAGCTTAATGACATGAGGAAATTTATACGGAGTACATACCCGTATATGAAATAAAGTAAAGTAACCTGTGATTTTTTTATAGAGAAGTTTATATGGAATGTATTAAAAGAGGTTATTAATTACATACAATAGATACATATAATCTAATATTTTGTGTATAAAGGATTTATTAGTGTAAAAAGGGATAAGCTATATTGTGTTTTACAATAATGTAAATTTTATAAGGACATCATCCAGCTTCTCTGTAAACGTCTGAATTTTCTTAATTCTCTTCTAAGGAGAATCAAAAAATCTTTCCCGTTACTACCGGATTTTTCTAATCGCTCACAATTCTTATAAAGACGATTGGTTAAGGTTCTTACTGAAAGTGCATATTTAATACGATCGTGCTTATCTATCTGACTTTCTGCTTTAATAATTTCAGGTGTTAAAGAATCTGATTGTCGTATGATATCACCAGTAAAATAGATATGAGGATCATCATAACCATTATTTTGCAATTCAGATAAATCATGAACCAGATAATTCGATATATTTCTGGACAACTGAAGAATTTCAATTGCTTGTTGATGTAGTTTTCTGTTTTTTTGTGGCTGTCTCATATATAATGGATACCAAAATTAAGTGTATTTTGTTGAATTCAAATTTAAAATTTAAGGTAAAATTTAAATTATACTATGTTTTTTAAAGTAAATTAATTAATTTGCTTTAAAAAATGGACAACACTGATTGGAAGATTTTAAATTACCTGCAAGAAAATGCCAGAGTATCCAATGCTGAACTAGGAAGAAAGGTAGGTTTAAGTTCGCCTGCAGTCACAGAACGTATAAAAAAAATGGAAGATTATGGTATCATTGAAGGGTATATGACGAAGGTATCCTTTGCTAAGACAGGATATCAATTAAAAGCGATGATTACATTACGCGCATTCATGGGTAGGTTAAAACCATTTTTATCAAAGGTGTCTCAATTTAAAGAAATATTAAATTGCTATCGAATCACAGGGAACGAAAACATTATTATGGAAGTTGTAGTGCAGGATCAATCACATCTTCAAATCTTTATTGATAAATTGATTACTTATGGAGAAACAAAGACACACATTATCTTATCTAATGTTATTGAAAATAATCCAATTGTAAAGCGATACGAAGTTATAGAATGAGAATGATCAGTTCAGTAGTCCATAAACTATACTACTGTAGATTATTAAATGAGTTATCAGGCATGTAGCAAAGCTATTACTATGCTCGATATTCACTGCATCAAGCCAGAGCGCAGCTAATAGTATAGAAAAATGTGAAATTAATCCACAGTTATGAGGGAGTTATACTAACTTCTCAGTTAGTATGAGTTTGCCTAGTTACGCTCTGATTCATTACTTGTCGTTATTATATTGTCGGGATTCAATGGTATGGGCTATAAATTAATGGTTTTTAATGTTCAAAAAGTGTGTTTTGATAATTTTGGCATAAGGTTTGATAATATATTGGTATAGTGTATAATCTATCTCCTGTGTGAGGACATTAGCCAAGGGCTGAAGATAGTATGGGAAAAGGATTTAAAAAACGTTTGAATTTTAGTTCAAGCGTTTTTTATTGTTCTTATTTTTCTTTTATGGATAGTTATAAACTAATTAATGATAGTAAAGACTTGTTTCTTTCTGTTGTTACCAGTACAAAATTCAGTAATGAACCCTGCAAAATTTTTATCATAAAATAGCACAGTTTATAGTGTTTATAAATTTCCCGTAAAAACCTTAGCTTACTACGTATTCGATTTTCAAAATTGGCACTTTTTTTGATCAATATTTGAATTGTTATAATAGATGTAATCTTTTATGTAGTGTAGGCTTTTAATTCCATCAATAAATAAAATTAGATGCTATGATTCGTATAACTGTGTCATACTTTTCTTAAATTGAAATTTAATAATTTTCCAGTGAAAATATCTTTTATAGGATTTTTTTTTAGTTGTCTTTTTTCATGCTTTACGAATTGCATGCTGGGTCAGAGTACTTTAAAATTACAAAAGGGAATCGTTATAGATTCATTATTTATACCTGAAAATAAAAACGGTACTTATAGTATTTACTTGCCAAAATCATTTGACCTTACAAGAAAATGGCCTATTCTTTTAGGGTTTAGCTCTAAGGAGAATGCTAGAGATCTTACCAAACTTTTTAGCAATACGGCAGAGGAGTTAGGGTATATTGTAGTAGTTGCTAATTTTCCAGAAAAATTCAGCAATATTAAGGATAGGTCCTCTTATATTTCTCTTTTTTTAAATCATATTTTTTCCTTATTTCCAATTCATGAAAGAAGAGTGTATGCATTGGGAATAGATGATGATGCAGTTCTTAGTAGTTTATTGCCTGCCGCTTATAATACATTTAATGGTGTGGTAGCAATTAATAATAGTTATTATTACTTTTTTGATGAATTTGTAAAGCTTAGAAAAGACTTTTTATATGCAGGGGTAATTGACTATAAAAATTACAGATATCGTGATTTTGAAAGAATAAAGAAATATCTAAATAGGAAATTAATTACTGCCGACATATATCTATATGATGAAGAAATATCCATACCGCCAGAAGATGTCTTAACAAAGGTGGTAACTTCTTTTACTTTACAAGATATGTTAAAAGGAAAGATTGAAATGGATACTTTGTGGGTTAAAAATCAATTTGATAAAGATCAAATGGCCATAGACTCACTGGTAAAAGAGAAATCCTTGGTGACAGCTTATGAGGAATTGAGAAGTATGAGAAAGAAGTATCACTTGTTTTTTGATATCAGTAATTTAAAAGAACAACAAAAGAAAATTAGAAAAACCAGTGAATATAGAAAGGAAAGAAGGCTGCAAGTTAAATATAAGAATCAAGAACTATTCTTAAGAGAACAATTACGATTGTCACTAGAAGAGGATGCGTTACTAGTACAATATAAAAATTTAGGTTGGTGGCAATATAAAGTAGATGGGTTTACTAAAATGATGAAAACTCAGGAAAAGTATGCAAGTACTATGGCGATAAGAATGAGTGATTTTATAAAAGAACTTGTTATTGGTTATAAATTAGAAAATCGGGTTAAAGGAAAGATAAAGGAGAAAGAAATAGAAGAGAGGAAAATCTTTCTGAATATGCTGAGCACAATTGTAGACCCACAAGATTATGAGTCCTACAAGAATGTAATTTCTCTTTGTGCTATTGATCAGGATACTGCTACCTCACTTTTTTATTTAGAAAAAATGCTTAAGAATGGATATAGTGATTTGGATGGTTTATATACTATAGAAGGAACCTTGAATCTAAAAATATCTAAAGAATATAATACTCTGGTCAAAAAGTACTTAGGTACGTCAAAATATTTTTCCTTTATCGATCCATAAATATGTGTATAATTTTGTAGAAAAAGTATTTTATCGATTAAAATTGTATTTAATCGTTGTTTTGTTAATAAATTAGTGATATTTATTGATTTTGATAAAGAAATTTCTGTAATTTTGTTTTGAAGAGTAATTATACTATTCCTTAAAGTCGTATCTATTAATTACTAATGATATAGCATAAATAAGGGATAAATTAAGTGTGAGGACATTAGTCTAAAGACCCCAAATCTTGAAGCTAAAGAGAGTACGTAATTATCCTGAGAGGCTGTCTAAAAAGTAATTTAGGCAGTCTTTTTATTTTGTATATTTTCAGATTTTAATTGTTAATTGTAAATTTTAGCGAAGATTTATGGGATTTTATAAAAGCAAGTTAGCTTTTATAAGGCTA
>NZ_BAABCW010000015.1:0-111208 GCF_039539305.1 Aquimarina addita
AGGTGGTAAAAGACTTAACTGATCTTGATCGTAAGTCTTGAAGATTACTTTGCGACTCATAATCTAAATTTACAAATAACCGAAATTTTATACAAAAAAAAGACTGCCTTTTTAGACAGCCTCTTTTCTTTTTACACAGTTTTTTGGATACTACCTTTTACAATGACCTAACTAATACACACCTTTAGCAACATCATAATTAAGTTTAGCTACAAAGTAATTATAAACAGCATTTATGTAGTTAGTTTGCGCATTGATAACTGTTTTTTCTTTTTCAAGAAGTTCACTGTATAGTAGTGTTCTTATATTAAATTCTTCTTTAGCAGATAAGAATATTTGTTTGCTTAAATTATAGGTTTCCTTTGTTGTTTTTATCTATTCCTATCAAATTTTTCATAATTGCTTTTTGTTTTGTGAGCCTTATAATTTTAAAGTATAGTATTCTTTAATGCTAATAGAATGGGATTACATTGTCTAAATAATTCTTCAAATCTATATTTTGTTAATTTGTTATAATTGTATAAAATGGTCATTGTATCTGATGAATTTTTACTCCTCATTTTTCTATTTATCATATTTTACTATTCTATAAATACTTATTTATAAATTAGCAGCTGTTACAAAAAAGTAAGACCAAAACAAACAAGTTTTAAAATATGTACATAAAAAAGAATTTTGGAATTAAGTCAATACTAGTTTTTAGTGGTGGGCATTTAATATGGTTAACTCTTTGGGTTACTTTGGTTGTTAGTGTAGTAAAATTTACTGGTTGGGAATGGTTATCGATTCCTTGGCTACCCTTATCACTTATTGGTACAGCTGTAGCTTTTTATGTAGGTTTTAAGAATAACAGCGCATATGACCGACTATGGGAAGCGCGTAAAATATGGGGAGCTATAGTTAACTCTAGCCGTAGTTGGGGTTCAAATATTAGAGGGTATGTAAGTAATCAATTTACAAATTCAGACGATGCTACTCTAAAGGCTGTACAAGAAAGACTTATTTATAGGCACATTGCTTGGTTGTATACCCTACGTAGTCAGTTACTTGTTTCTACTCCTTGGGAGCATATTAGACAAGGAAAAATAATGGAAAAACATATTAAAGGGCAAATCAAAAAATTTGGGGTTGGTCTTTATAGTGATGCGATTACAGAGAAAGAATTAAGAGAATTGTTACCAGAAAATGAACTAGAACGCCTTATTAATTCTAAAAATACAGCTACCCAAATTATAGACCAGCAGTCGCAAGACCTTAAAGAAGCAAGAAGTAATAACTTGATTGACGATTTTCGTCATATGGAGCTACAGAAAATCCTTAACGATTTTTATACATTTCAAGGTCAGTGTGAGCGTATTAAAAAATTCCCTTTACCCCGTCAATATGGTAGTATGAGTTTCGTTTTTATTGCTATTTTCATCTTTTTACTTCCATTCGGAATGGCATCAGAATTTAATAGTTTTGGTGAATATGGTATTTGGTTATCTATACCCTTTACAATTCTAGTTGCTTGGGTTTTTCTAATGATGGAGCTTGTAGGTGACTATTCTGAAAATCCATTTGAAGGATTAGGTAATGATATACCTATGTTATCGCTCTGTAGAACTATAGAAATAGATTTACGAGAAATGTTAGGAGAAACTAATTTACCTCTTACAATTGAAGCTAAGAATGGTGTATTAATGTAATGTATAGTGAATAAGTATCAGAGGAATTATATGAAGTAAAAAGTGTGAACCCTACTTTGCAATTCAAGATAGGCTTCTTAATAAAAATTATTTATAAAGAACTGTTTTTTTAGTTATATAAGCGTATTATTTACTTAGTTTTATGAGTGTCTTGAAATTAAAAACTAAGGATTTTATACTCTTTTATATTTTTTTATGATTCATAGAATATTAAACAAAATTATCTTGCATGAAACCTCCAAGCCTAACAGCTCTTCTAACATGGATAGGCATCATAAAAACTTTATTATTGTTATTATGTGCCTTACAAATTGGGATAATATAAACATCGTCAGACCCAACTTCTACTTTGCTGGCTTTATCACCTAAGATTACGTGTCCACCAACTAAGTGTTTACCGTTATCAGAACCATTTGTACAATTAAAGCCATTATATTCAAAAGAGGCGCAAATTTTTGACTTCGCTTTAAATGAATTTCTCCATAATTCTAACCAAGATTGACCTTTAATATCTGGGTCGTGTGTACTTCCTATAACATTCGCAAATTTTTGATTAGAAGGAAAATATACTATGTCTTTGAAGTAGGACTCAATATGAAAAATTTTCTTTGTTACATCGTATACTTTATTGAAATTAAACGGTTCAATGGTTTTTTCATTTACATCATAAACTAGAGAAAGATTTTGATAGTCTTCCAAGTTCATTTTTGGGAAAGGGGATTTAACAAAAACTGTAACTCCTTTTTTATTTGACTCGTCTATTATAGCATTTTTAATATTTATTCTCTCTTTATCTATAATTGATTCCAAACCCATAAATAAAGTAGACTTGTACGTTATATCATTTAATTTTTTTGTTGAATTCAAGCTTTCTTCCTTCTTAAAAGTGGTTATTTGAGGATATCCAGGGTGTCCAATTCTAAAATTGATTGAATCTGGAGTGTTTAGTTCACTTGACACTATTGTTAGCTTAGAATTGATTTCATCAAAATCATAATTGAAACTAAATGTTGCAAATAACTTTTTAGTTTCGCCCTCAATGTTTTTAGCTACTCCACATTCAATGGGCTCTGAAGTTATTTTATTATTACCGTTCTTTAATTCTATTGAAATTTGATGTTTTGGTTTCTCAAGACTGATTAATTCACTATCGTAGTAAAGTTTTAAAGGAATTGATATATTCATATTTCTGAAATTTTAAGTTTTTTTAATTCTAAGAAATTTATTGATGTTTGCGACAGTATTTGTGTAGTATAGATGTGTTATTTCTTTTGCTTTATGAATGCTGCATAATTATAATTTGTTCAAATCAAATTCTGAAGTCATAAATTATTTTTTAGTCTTCTTCTTTTCATAAATATTGAATGGAATCCCCAATCTTATCCTTCCAGTAAAATCACCCGTTACTTTTGTATTATAAATTGCATTATTCCATCCTAAATCTATACCAAAAGTCAGAGATGTTTTATTATCCTTTACTTTTCTGAATATTGGTCCAAATAGAGTGGTAAAGTTATTTTTATAAAATACTTCACTAGGTTTATCTATCAGATAATTATGTGCTATTGCAACATTAAATCCAAAATTTTTCTTTTTGGTAAAAAATAAAGCACCATAGGCATTAAATGAACCTGTTTGTAAATTGTCTTTGATATCTGAAAACTTACCCAATCCCTTTTCATCTTCATCCTCTATCGTAAACTCACCAGAGTCATTCTGAACTATTTTTGGTGTCCCGTTAATGAGAGGGTTTTCTAAGAAAGAACCAGATGAAAATGATGTTCCTAATTGATAATACCAGACTAAATTATTTACATTTTTAGTATGATTGAAGCTTAACGAAAGTGTAGTTTTCAATCGATTTAAATCTTCGGACAAGTCAAATTCATTTTCAAAATCATTAACAATATCCATTTCGATATTGTCTTCTGTAAACTTATAGGTTCCGTTTCCTAAACTTAGATTTATATCTACCCATTTCAAACTATAACCATAAGTAATATCATTTTGTTTATCAAACTCGTAAAGTTTATTTTTGATGTACGATTCCATCTCTGATTTTGTTCCAAATTCAGCCACTTTTAGATACTTCCTAATAAGTTCTTTTTCTTCATGAATAGCTTTGTATAAAGCTTCATAATTTTTGTTTTCTATAAATTTTTTAAAATGGGGTTTATTTTTCAAGATGTTAGTATACTTTTCTTTAAGCCCCGTTTCTCTGTTTAACACATCTTCTTTGAAATCTTTCAATGAATCCAAAACATCTTTAGTATACCATTTTTTTTCATAAATAGGTTTACTGGCACTTATTTTTCTCCTTTCATTTAATAGTTGTTTAGATTCTGGACTAATAGAATAAGAAGTGCTTGATTTCAAAACCTTAAAAACATATCCAATATTAAAGGATACATTATTATTCCATGAATCATTTGAGTAAAATTCAAAAACACTCTTGCTACCTGTTGCTGAAGCCCCAATACGTAAGTATTTAGTAGATTTAAGCTTAATATTGGTATTAATAGAAACATTGGTTTTCTCTTCATTTTGAGAATATCCAAATGCAGATGTGTTGGATACTAAGTCAGAATTAGAAAATATTACGTTGCTAAATGCAGTAGACATATTTTCATCAAACAACTTTGATTGGATAACACTATTATTAGCTTTGTACTTTTTTAATTCATTATTAAGTATACTGTCATATTCAACTTGACATACTACACTTGATGTGGATAGTAACATCAGTATTATTTTAAGGTATTTTCTATTCATAAAAATTACATTTTTATTATAAATATAAGAAAATTAAATAGTTACATAATATTAACTTAAAGTAGTTTATTTAAAAATTAGCCTAACATCTTTATAAATCTGTTCAAAATTTTCTTGTAAATCTTCTTTAGAACAAATGTTTTTTGGTGCTGGTAATCGCTTTTCAATTTGAGAAAGTTTAAACTGTACTTTTTTATCCTTACCATCAGCAAATGTTATAAATTCACCTTGTTTTAGTCTGAAAAAAATATCTGCTCTACGTTTAGAAACTTCCTTTTCTCCTCTGGTAATACGACTCTCCAAACTCAATCCACTGCTTTTACTAATGCTCTTTGTAGGTTGTTTTATAAGCTCAAAAAAACGTTCGTAATATTTTGCTGTATCAGGGTCATTTACCTTTCCAAAAAACTGATAGGATAAGTTGCTCAAAATAGCTTTACTTGCCTTATCTCCATACATCATATCATTCTGTATTTTATCCTGCATAACGTAAACAGTTGCTATATTATAACTACGTAATGTAGCAGGAATACGATGCATATTTAATAATCGAATGGTTGGAGCCTCTTCCATCATTAAAAAAGAAGGCTTAGCATTTCTAACACTCATTTGTTTAGTAATAGTATGTATAACGGTTGCGATTATAGGAGAATAAGCAGATTCATATTTAGGATTATTTACTACTGAAATGACACCTGGATTTTCTTGACTATTAATATCCAATGGTGCTTCATCTGCTGATAATGTCATAAAAATGCGTTGTGTACTTATTTTTTTGAAAGCATTAGCTAAGGTGCTTTTTACTCCTGCTGTTTGCCTGTCTGAATCTTTACCACTTATAAATGCATCTGCCATGGCTCTAGCAATTGTATTACTTTCTAAAAATGCAATTAAACTTTCTGTATCTAATATTTGATAGATAGCTATTAAGTGAGGAAGAGTACAGTAATTAGGATATGAGGTTTTCAGTTTCCAAATAAGACCACTAATCAATCCTTCAGCTGCATCAGTGAAAAATTTTGAAGTTCCAGAACTACCAGATTCTTTGTGTTCTAATAAATTTTCAACTAACACTCTAGAAACTTCATTAACACTTTCCTCATTTTGTATATAGCGAGGTGCAATAGGGTTTGCCCGATGAAAAATTGTATCGAACGAAACAATATAAAACGGAATTTTATGCCCTTCAAATAGCGGAAATGCCATTTCCGTAAGTTCAAAATGTTTGTAATCATGAATAACTCCGCAAAACGAGTACTTACTAAAATGTTGTAAAAAATTATAGACTACACTTTCCGTTTTTCCACTGCCTGCAGAACCTATTACAGATGCTCCTCTCTTAATATTATCGATTTGAAATTTGCCCGATTTAATCTTGAATTTGACCAGATATTTTTCATCTGATTTTGTGCTTTGGTCATTATGTAAGAATACATAAAAGACAGTAATGAGCAACAGTACTGGAACTATAGCATAAAGGATGGTATGTGCTAACGACCAACTCATATACCAATAGAACTTGATTTAATCGCTATATCTACTCCCTTTTTAAGTCGTTTTATTGCTCTTATAGCTAATTGAACCTTACTAGTTGGAATGTTCATCATCGGTACTCCTGATTTGCCTAAAATTTTGAAAGCTGCTGCTTTTTCATTTGCAGGTAAGCCCATTAATACAGAAAAATAGAGTTTTGGGTTTTTAATAAAATCCTTCTTGGCTTTATAGGATTCAGCATAATTTCTTTTATAGCCAAATTGTTTATCAAAAGTTTTTTCAGCGTTTGTAAAAAATCTATCTCTATCAAAACCACGTTTTACGTTCTTACCATTCATAATAACATCCGAAGCTTTGTATTTACTTCCAGGAGATAAACTCACAGAATTAGAAGCATCTTTACGACTTACAATGATATGAATATGGCTCTGGTTTCCTTCCTTTTGCATACCTTGTACTATGCGTTTTCCATTTTGTTGATGGGGTGCTTCTTTTTCTAATCGACTTATTTTCTGATTCAGGTTTTTGATGTTTCCTTTTAGTTCACCGTTTTCAATTTTTCGAATATCTTGTTTTAACTGAAGTATTTTTGTAGCATAAGGTTGGTTTTCCTTCACCTGAATATCCGTTCCTTTAAAGGTGCGTTGATGTTCTATTTTGGCAAAATATTTTATGTTATCAATAGTTATGGGTTTGCCATTGATTTCTCTATTGAAAGACTGAACATAATCTTTCATTAATTCTCGGGTGTAAACTTTCAAATCTTTGCTGTTATTTTGTAATTGCTTCAACTCGTATTTACTTGGGCTTACTGTAATGGAATAAAATTTTGGTTCTGTCTTTTTAAGTTTTCCTCCATTTCCATCAATTTCTCTAACCACTTCTTTAGCATTTATTTTATCCCCATATTGATTAAAAAAATGCTCCATTTCCTCTTGTTCCAAACCTTGATTTTCTTTCTCTAGATAACCCACATAATCACCTACACTCTGAGAATATGAGCCTCCTAATTTTTGTGGTGTAATGGTTATATACATGCCCTTAATTTTATAATTCGTTATTCCTGTTTTGTTTTTCTTGAAAGCGAATTTTTCCTTCTTCCTTTAAATTTTTCTTCTCGACCAATAGGGGTTTATTTTTGGGTTCTATTTCTTGAAAAAGCGATTGCATCATGGCTACTGTTGGTCTGGTTTGGCTCTTTTCCATATCTCTTAAAATAGCGATAACGGCACTCACTCGTTTTTTAATTAAGTTTTCAAGGGTGTGAATTGTTGGACCAATAGACTCATTTGGGGAAAGGTTATTGGCTTCAAAAAAATCGAGCATCATTAATAATGTCATAGAATTAGACGCCTGCATTTTCTTGCTAAAACTTCTAAATTTTTTAGCAACGGAGTGTTTAAAACTAATCGTGGTAAACTGCTCTTTTTCGTATCCGCTATCCATTTTTACTCTAAAAATTCCTTGATTTTATTGGGCTGATTTCGTTTTTACTCTAAAAACCAGCTTCAATTATTATTAATCGTATGATTTAATTTTTTAAATAACTGTTTTTCAGTTATTTAAAAAACAAGAGCCTTACTGAAACATCGCAACGCGTGTTACCCTCTTGCTTTTCCATTTCGTTCGCCAAAAGCGAACAAAATTCCAAACAACCTGACTAAAAAGTCGGTTGCTTTTATCTTCATACTGAGCTTTATAAATGTATCTAATTGAGATGCCATTTTGAAACGTAGAATGTTATCAAATACCTTGTTTTCACTATAGTTTCTATGATTCCAAAATAAATTAGGAACTTGAACGTCAAGTTTTGAAATAGTCACCCAAATTTTAGGCATAAAAAAAGACCTCTGAAAGTTCAAAGGTCTTAGTTGGTTAATTCTAAAAATTAAATATTAAAAACATACTTATAATTGTAGAGATTTTTTACAGCTTCTTCATATAGAATAGTATCGTATTCAATATGATTTTCTTTCGCATAAGTTTTCAAATCTTCTCCACTTTTACTTTCAACATCTTCTTTAGAAATATTTAATAATCGCTGTTGGGTTTCATTATCGAGGTTGTTATAATTCAAATAGACCATGGCTTAAAGAATTGAATTATCTGCAAAACTGTAGTAGTCTCCATTCGGTGTGATAATCAAATGGTCTAGAATTTTTATATCAAAAAGTATAGCTGCACTTTTTATTTTTTCGGTAATCTTTTTATCGGCTTCACTAGGAAATAATTTTCCTGATGGATGATTATGAGTTAATATAATTCCTACTGATAATGTTTTTAGTACTACTGCAAATAATATCCTTAAATCAATCATGGTTCCAGTTATCCCACCTTTTGAAAGTTCATAAATCCCTTTTACTTTATTACTATTATTTAAAAGTATAACTTTAAAGGATTCTTGTACCTCAATGGTGTTTTTGTTCCAATGCTCATATATTAATTCACTAGCATCTTGTGATGAATTTATCTTTTTCCAAAAAGGTGATGTTATACGCTCTTTGTAACTAATCTGTATTTCGTTAACTTTGTTCTTCATTGTTCTTTTCTTTAGAGATTAATAATGAAAAAGAGGGCAGAACTTTCCACAGAGATGCCCTCTTTATTTTTGTTTACTTACTGCCTAAAAGCAGGATTTCATTTGCTTCAACTTCCGTAACATAGCGTTGATTGCCTTCTTCGGTTTCATAGCTTCTTGTTTTTAGTTTTCCAGCAATTCCAACCTCTTTGCCTTTTACTACATACTTTTCAATGATTTCAGCAACTTTGCCCCAAGCAACTACCGTGTGCCAATTGGTATCTGTTTGTTTTTCGCCTTTGCTGTCTTTGTAATTCTCATTGGTAGCTAAAGAAAAGCGAGCCACTTTTTTACCACTTTCAAGGTTTGTAATGGTTGGTTCTTGTCCAACATTTCCAATTAACTGTACATGATTTTTTAGAGTACTCATAATTATATATTTAAAGATTAATATTCATTTTTTTAAAGTGATTTACTTATTATATCCAGAGTGTTTTCCTTTTTTTGATTTTTAGTACCACTTTCTTTTTGGATATTTTGAGATGATTTCATAGTTCGATATTTTGATTTACTTCCCATAGAGCCTTCGTTGTTACCTTTTTTTGATGCCCTGTGTGATTCAATATTCAGATTTGATAAGACGTATAAAAAAGAGCGAGGCACGAGCCTGGTTTATGCCGTAGTTCAAAACTGAATGTTGTTGTTTTGCTGACAAAAAAAGGTGATGATGAGAGCTTGGTAAGTGAATTAAAAAACTAGGTGAAGTTCAAAATGGAAGGAAGTGAGGCTAAGTATTAATGGAATTTCGATTTGAAGGACTTGATTCACAATTTTGGCTCAAGAATGAAGTGTTACTTTCTAGCATAGCGGGAAGGGTTAACGGAATGGAAAGCAAAAATTGGGAATTGTGTTCAAGACCTGTGTAAGGAAGCTCTTTGCCTATAATGAAGAGTAACGAAATGAAAGGGAATGTGCTGTGAGTAGATTAAAAACTAAATTGTAATTTAAGCTCATAACCTATAAATTTATATTATCATGAACACTTTAAGTTTAAAAGCAGAAAAAATTCACAATGAATTTTCAAATAAAAACTTCATTTTTAAAGAATTAAAATGGTACAATAATCCCACATATATACACCATACTATTCTTGTATTGATATCCATTCCAATGTTGTTATTCTTGAACATTACTAAAATCCAGTATGTGTTTTTGATATGGGGTAGTATCATAACTGTTGTTCAATTTACCCTATTTGGTTACATAAACGAATTGATATGTAAAAAGCTAAAAATGAAATCAGAGCGGAAAGGTTTTTTAAGAATATTCCCTTCACATAAATATGAAAAAAAAATAAGTAAACTATTTTATAAAAAAATGGTTTTAGAAGGACATCTTTTTGGAAATAAGAAGGATATAGGTTTGTTAGAAATCATTGAGGAAGAGGCAAAGAATAATCAATTGGTTCCAATTACTAAATATGGATTAAAAAGTCTCTTTAAACAGTCATTCCCAATTATTACACTTCTATTTGGGATTTATACCACATTAATTTTGAGTAATTCCAAAGACTTTATATTAGATTCTAAATTGGTTCTTGTTTATAGTTTATTACTTTTCCTTTTTATTTTCTTACTATTATATAGCGATTATTTAATCTTGGATATTTTGAATGCAAAATATCGTAAGCAGAAAATATTTTTGAAAAGAATTACACATTTAAAAACTACTTTAAAATTAAAATATAAAATTAGTAAGTAAAAATATTTATTGAAGAATAACAAAAATGGAGGTAATCATTTAGACTACCATTACTAGTCCAAATTACCCTAAACAGCAACAAATTTTAGAGTTTTAGTTAAACTAATGTTAAAAAGGGGCTAATTCGGAGTCACTAAATTTTTAGACCTCTTAGAAGCCCTTTAAAAACTGATAAAGTAAGAATTCTGGATAGTTCCTCATTCTCCGCAAAGTTTTTGAATCGCCTTATTGATGGGCATTTTGAGAGCTTTAAAAAAAGGTATACAAATCGTACACAAAATACAATTAGTAGGTTAATATGGAATCAAGTCCGAAAATTGTGGAATTTATTATGTAGGCAACATTATAATCTAACTTTATTATTCATTTTCCAAGTCTACACCTAGTAATATTTTATCCATCAGCTGCGTGTCATCAGAACTATGCAATACAGATATATCTCCGGTTGACTCTAATACAACTGCTAACACCTCATCAAAATGTAACACATTTGCTTCTCTCAATTTAGCAATTAGATCGTGTTCTCCTATATTACACTTTGATAAATTATCGTATAAAATCTCACCATTTCTCATTAGAAGTTGTGGCTTGTTTGTGAATAGTGATTGAAGAAATTTTGATTTGCGTATGGCAAATGAAAACAATGCCTGAAATAAAATAATACCCCCTAGTGCAACTGCCCCTTTTACAATAGATTGTCCACTATTCATAATTACTGCTGCAATTATTGAGCCTATGGCAATAGTAGAGGAAAAATCAAAACTAGACATCTTAGCAAAGGTTCTAAGTCCTGAAATTCTGGTTATAATTATTACTATACTAAAAATTAAAATTATTGAAATAAATACTTTTAAAATAGTTTGTGCATTGGCATATATCCAGGTTTCCATAAAAACATTTTTGTGAAAGATAATTTTATAAAAACAACCTATTTAACTGTAATGGTTTTAAAAAGTTCTTTATTGAATTTTGTTTAATCAAAAATTGATGTATGATAAAATTAATTGCTTTAAAACCTGGAAAAAACATAAATACTAATAATTATTTATAAGATAAAAGTATTTAATAAACTTTTCTTAAAGCTCATAAAATTTATATTATTATCCTCAAGCGATTTTTATATAAAGTGATATCATATCAATAAAATTAAATAGCATTTAACTATTTTGCAGATTGGATTGATGATTGATTCTATGAATAAGCATCAGAACTGTAATAATAAAGAAAACAAAGCCACCAATTAAAAATACAAAGGTTGCGATACTTTCAAAAAGAAAGCCGCCAGTTATAAGACCCAGCATGCTTGCAATACTGCCCATAGAAGTCCCATATCCCTGTATTGTCCCTTGTGAAGCTCTTGAACCTGTTGATGATAATATTGATAGAAAACTAGGCCACATAATACCGTTTCCTACAGAAAGTAATGTATTAGCTACATACAGCAAGACACTATTTTCTCTACTTAGCAATAAAAAACTTACACCTAAAAGAAATGATCCCGCAAGAACTAGCGTATAATTAGAAACTTTTTTTGATAACCTTGATAATACTGGTCCTTGCACAACAACCATAATAAGACTGGAATATGCTAAGAAAAGACCTAACTCCGTTGCAGACCATTTTAAAAGTGTATTGGCATAAATTGGAAGACCTGCATAAAAGAGACTAAACGAAAAAAACGTTAAAAAATATATAGTATATAGCAAAGGTATACCAGATATTTTGAGAATAGATTTCCATCCTATCTTTGATCTGCTATTCGAATTCAGTTCGCCCTCTGCAAAACAATCTTTGTGTTCAACTTGAAAAAACCTACGAAAGTTTTTAAAAGATATACCTTCTGTATTCACAACACAAGGTACACTCTCCTTTAGCCTATAACTGATAACAAAAATAGCGATCAATGATATAATAGCAGCTAAAATAAGCGGTAGAATTTCGCCAAAAATAGTACTAGCTAAAATACCTGCTACCGCTGGCCCTAAAACGAATCCGAGACTTGTGGAAGCTCCCATCTTTCCAAAATTACCATTTCTGTCCTTATCGGTTGAGATATCAGACATATATGCATTAGCGACTGATATGTTTCCCCCCGTAAAACCGTCACATATTCTCGCTACAAAAATGATCAGCAGCGGTAAGGTCATTACATAATTACCCGTCGCTTCAATAGATTGGGACCATAATACTGTTTTAGGGAGCATAAACGCCAAAAGAAATAGCATCCAAGCCAGAAATGTACCTGCTTGCGAAATAATTAATACTTTTTTTCTTCCCAATCTGTCCGATAAACGCCCGAGAATAGGTGCACCAATAAATTGAAAAAAGGGATACATAGCTCCTAATATCCCATAAATAAAACCATTACCCCCAAAATCGGTAACAATAAATATCAATATGGGTACCACAATACTATATCCTAAAATCCCAATGAAATTAACCATTAAAATCGGGAATATTTTAGATGTAAAAAATGAAGTCAGCGATTTTATAATCATCTTATAAATATAATGGTTAATTAATTATACCTATCAATCTCATATAAATTTCATTTTTTTATTGACAAGAGTTCTAACATTCTAATCCATACACTTTTTTACAATTTTATTCTATGAATATTATAATTACACATATGGCGATGTATCCAAACAAAAGAGATAATTATTTACAAAATAATAATAACGTTTCTCACTTATAAAAAGACTTATATTTTAACAATATATGAATACGGTCAAGAATTTTATGAATAAAGTTAGTCAGACATTATATTCTTTAGTAGTTTGGCAACTCTATTTAGTAAATAAAACTTATAAATGAATTACGTATTATCCTCTACCCTGTCAATCTTCTTTTTAACTATTTTTGCCTGTACTTCTTTTGCACAAGAAAAAGCACCCAAATCTGTAAAAAAATCCTTTCAAAGTAAATATCCAGGCGAAAACGATCCGGATTGGCACCAGGATAAAAATGGATATTATGAAGCTAATTTTAAAAAGAAGGGAATTCATTATCGCGCAGATTTTGATAGTTCAGGTCAATGGATAGAGACAGAATCGAGTATTAAAGAAGAGGATCTTCCAGAGGTTATCAGAAAAAAAATTGCAACTGATTTTAAAGAATATAAAATTGTTGAGCTTGAAGAAGTAGATCATTATACTAAAGGAAAGTTTTATGATGTAGAAATCAAAAAAGATGGAAAAAAACAGGACATAGAATTTAATGCTGAAGGTACAATCATAAATTGATACAAAGCACTCTCATACTATTTTCTTAAACCTTTACAAATATTTAAACCCCCACGATACTTAAAATGATTAATACCTTTACTCATGATTGAAATACCACTTTAGCAGGTCTAAATATTTTTTTCGCTAATGAATTTAAAATTATTATGAACACAACAGAAGCTATGAAATCCTATATTTGCCTTAAGACAATGTCTGTTTTATATATATAATATTTATAACAGATTACAAATATCTATATCAATGAATAAAAAACTTTACTTCTTACTTCCTCTCTACTTGATTTTTTTTGTGATGAATGCACAAGAAATTCCAGTTTCTAACATAAAAAAACAAATTGCGGATTATAAAAATGATATTCGTGGTCCTTATTATAGAATCAAATGGTTTTGTAAAAATGGCACCATTAGAGCACCAAAAGATCCATGTCCGGATAGTATAGGCGGAGGTATCCAACATGCCAGTTACAAAGAAGAAGTGATCAAATTAGGTAAAGAACATCATATCTTTTTTGGTGAAATTCTTGCCCACACTAACCCTACTGAATTCTGGGATCAAAAAAATAATCATAGTAGATTGAAACAATATCAAATTGGTAAATATCTTTCTAGTGTTGATAATGGTTGGATATTGCGAAAAGGTCAATATTATCGAGGTGCTGTGCAATCTGAAGATGAGGAAACATGGGGAGTTGATTTCTATAAATGGTTATTAAAGACTGACACTAATCTTGACGCACATTACTTTTTAATTAGACAATCTCTAAGGGATATTCCTCACGATGGTGACAATAATATTGCTCAGGCAATGAGAAGTCAATCAAAAATTATTGCAGATGAGTTCCCTGAATTTATGGATGCCAGAATTAAAATTCATGGCAAACCAGATAAAACAGATATACAATTGGTAACTAATTTCAGGAATAAGTATGAAAATAAATTGTCTCCTGAGCTAAAAAAATCATTTACTAAATTAAATGCAACGCTTGCCAAATTTTATGAGCCAGTTGATGTTGCGACTTTACAAAAAAAATTAAATAGAATAAAAACGGGTGATTCATTAAAAAAGAAAGTAGCGTCTTTTCTAAAATTGTATAAAGATACAGATGCTGTTCAGGTATCAGTACCACAAATTGCTACCATACTTTATGAAATACGTAAAAATATTACAACTGTTACTGATAGTAATGATCGATTATTGACTCTGGATCTTTCTAATGAGTTAGAAAGTATTCTTTTGAAAAAAACACAAGAGTGGAAACCAGATACAGTTAAAGAATTAATGCAAAAAGTTTATACCCTAAGTCATACTGCTGCCGCTACAGGACTAATAGAACTATGGGAATGGGAAGCAGTACATAATGATCTTCAGAAGTATTCAACTAAAGATGAATTATCTATAGCCTCTTTAAATGATTTCCTGTATACCACCAGAAGTATTGTAGAATGGAGTGCTGCAATGGGTAAAGCAAATTATGAAGAAATCGTAGATATCTATACTACGTTTGAACCAAAAGCATATGGCTTTATTGATGATAGAATAAGATCGACAATTGCACTTGATCTGGGTGAAACTGTAAGTACATTAGGATCTTTTATTGCTGTAAAATCATCCATGTCTAATGCTGTTATGAATATTAATAATCAGAGCTCAGTACGCGGACTCAATCCAGGTTATGCATTAGGAACATTAGTCGTGGTAGAAGGTTCTCCTGAAAATGTAGAAGTTGATACAAAGAATATCTATATTTTTCAAAAACCACCATCTGATCTTAAGCCGGTAGCAGGTATTATGACAGTTTCTGAAGGCAATCTGGTATCACACGTACAATTGTTAGCACGTAATCTGGGTATTCCCAATGCAGCATTATCAAATGAAAATTTAAAAGCATTACTTTCTTATGATGGGCAACGAATATTCTATGCTGTTTCAGATAAAGGAAATGTTATTCTTAAACCCGAAAACGAGATGACCCTAATAGAGGTAGCACTCTTTTCTAAGACCGAACGAAACAAAAATAAAATTACAGTACCTGTAGATGAAATAAGATTAGATCAGATAAATATCTTAAATATGGCAAATGTAAATGCCAATGATTCTGGCAAGTTATGTGGGCCAAAAGCGGCTAATCTAGGTCAGTTAAAATCTATGTTTCCTGAACAGGTAGTAGAAGGCTTGGTTATTCCTTTTGGAATTTTCAGGAAACATATGGATCAAAAAATGCCTGATGGTATAAAATCATACTGGGAATTTCTTAATGATATTTTTAAAGAAGCCGATCGTATGAGAGTGGCAAATACCCCAGAAAAAGAAATCGAAGTATATCAACTGGCAAAATTAGATATTCTCAAAGAGGCTATCAAAAAAATGCCATTAGAACAAAGCTTTATTACGGAGTTAGAAAACGAATTTCAGAAGGTTTTTAATGGTGCCATTGGTACAATACCCGTATTTTTAAGAAGTGATACTAATATGGAAGATCTAAAAGAGTTTACTGGTGCTGGACTCAACTTAACCCTTTTCAATATTCTTTCTAAAGATAAAATTATTGAAGGTATTAAAAATGTGTGGGCATCACCATATACAGAGCGAAGCTTTAAATGGCGTCAGCAATATCTATTAAACCCAGAAAATGTGTTTCCTTCTATTCTAATTATTCCAAGTGTTGATGTAGCCTATTCTGGAGTTATGATCACCAAAGGAATCAATGTAGGAAATGAGGAGGATCTTACCGTAGCCTTTAGCCGTGGAGCTGGTGGAGCCGTTGATGGGCAATCTGCAGAAACTCATCTGATCTCTAAGAATACAAGTCGACTCCTTTCTCCTGCCAGACAGTCAGATTACCTTAGATTGCCAGTTACAGGAGGAACCTCTAAACAGATTACAACCTTTGAACAACCGATCCTAAACCCAAAAAATATTCAGAATATTCGTACTCTGGCGCAGACGATTAGAGATACACTACCTGCAAAAACTCAATCAGATTACAAAGGAGCTTATGATGTAGAGTTAGGATTTAAAAATGATACCTTGTGGTTATTCCAAATAAGACCCTTTGTGGAAAACAAAAGAGCAAAAAGCTCTGATTACTTAACATCAATTACTCCAAAAATTGATGATACTCAAAAAATAAAACTTACTTCAAAATTATAGATGTATGTATAAGATTTTACAAATTATTATGATTACTTGTATTTTCATTTCTTTTGGATTTACAATTACTTACCCTATCGATGGATACGAATCAACCGGGATTGCCCGATTGTACCAATTACAAAAAATGTATCAAGATAGTATTGAGAACAAAAGAATTCCTGAAGGAGGCTATAAAGGGGTTAATGATATACAACTAAATCTGTTATCAAGAAAAAATGATAGTGTATCCTCTCTTCTTAAGGAAGATGACGATTTTTCGAAAGAGATACGACGATATTTACCCGGAAGCGGATACTCTGCCACTGTATTAGATATGACTAATCCTGATAGTTTAAAATATGCAGCATATCGCGAAAATGCAGGATATCAGCCGGGAAGTGTAGGTAAAATTGCAGTGTTAACAGCATTGTTTACACAATTACAAAAATTATGTCCTGACTCCTGGGATGCAAGAACTGCTTTGTTACGTAATAAGAGAGTACAAGCAAGGTATTGGGGAACTGGCGATCATCACACTATTCCTATTTATGATATAAAATCGGATAAGCTAACAAGAAGAAGGGTGGTTGCAAGTGATGAATTTTCATTGTATGAATGGACAGATCACATGGTCTCTGTTAGTAATAATGGAGCAGCAAGTGTAGTATGGAGAGAGGCTTTATTAATGGCAGCTTTTGGCGAAAAGTATGAAGCACTAACAGAAGAAGCAGCAGAGGTATATTTTAAAGAAACACCAAGAGATTCTCTAACTAACCTTGCTAATATTGTAGTGAACCAACCATTAAGAGATCTTGGTATTACAGAAGACGAATGGAGGTTAGGAAGTTTTTTTACTTCAGCTTCTAATAAATATGTAGGCGATAAAGGAGGAAGTATAGGCACCCCAGCAGGATTGATGAAATATTTTGTACAATTAGAGCAAGGTACTATTATCGATGAAAAATCAAGCTTAGAAATGAAACGCTTACTGTATATGACAGACAGAAGAATTCGATATGCCAAATCACCTAGATTAGATGAAGCATCAGTATATTTTAAATCCGGAAGTTTCTACAAATGTGACCGTGAAAAAGATCCCGATTGTAAAAGCTACGCTGGTAATGTATTTAATTATATGAATTCTGTAATTATTGTTGAACAACCCAGTGGCGCAAAATACATAGTTTGCTTAATGACCAATGTATTGAACAAAAATTCTGCTGGAGCACATATGTATATTGCAGGAAAAATTGATGAAATTATTAATCCCATAGAGAGTTAGTGATAATCAACTAAGAACAAATTGCAATAGTACCTAACTGCATATCCTTTCTTGTATGGAGGTAATTCTGATTGAATGATTTTCTTAACAAAAAATTTAATTTACCGTAGCAAGCACTTTTTATTACTTTTTAAAATCTTCCCAAATAAGTGCTGCTGCGCCTAAAATTGCTGCATTTTTACCAATCATACCAGAAGGTAATACTTTTACTTTTCCTTTATAAATTTCCAATAAATGTTTTTCCAAATATTTTTTTGTAGGTTCAAAAATCCAAGAACCACTATTAGCAAGTCCCCCCATTAAAAAAAAAGCCTCTGGTTGAGTAAATGCAGTGAAATTAGCAAGTGCAAAGCCTAAGATTCTACCTGTATATTCAAATGCTTTAAGTGCAATAGGATCCCCTTCTTCTGCTGCCTTCATAATATCTTCTCCGTGAAGGTCATCATAAGAAAAAGATCTAAACTTACTATCGTCCATATATTTACATAACATGTACAATATAGTACGTTTCAGACCAGTAGAAGAAACGTAGGCTTCTAATCCTCCTTTGATACCCAGACCTGTTAATCGACCATCTCCTAGGGTAAGATCCGTATGCCCTAATTCTCCTGCGAATCCATCAAAACCTTCAATTAATTGACCATTAGCTACAATACCACTGCCGAATCCGGTACCTAAGGTGACTACAATAAAATCTTTCATTTCTTTGGCATGACCAAATAGCATTTCACCTAGTGCCGCAGCACTGGCATCGTTCATAATTTTTGCCGGAAGATCTATTAATTTTTTTAATTCGTCCAAAAAAGGAACAATACCTTTCCACACTAAATTAGGAGCATGCTCAATAGTACCTCTTCTGCTCGATGCATTAGGAGCTCCGATACCTATACCTACTAATGTATAGCCTGGTATTGGCAATTGAGTATGCAACTCTTTAATTGTATTAACAATATGTAATAAGTAGGCATTCAGATCAAAATATTCTCTAGTATAAAAATCTGTTTGTACAAGATTATTACCATCTTTATCTACTAAACCTATTTTAGTTTTTGTCCCTCCAATATCAATACCTGCGACAACTTTCATTTGTATCTTTTTAATAATAGTGCATAAGTTATTAATAAAAAGAATGCAGAGCGTAACTATTCAATTTTTTAACCGTATTTATTATTATAAAGTAAGAATGGTTTGGCTAATACTACTGTATTCTATTATAATTGCTAAGATGAGCTAATCATAGAGTAATTAGCTGTTTTTTCAAAAAATATATTATTTAATCTCTTCAAAGAGAAAGTATGTAAAATATTTTGTGTCCAAAAACCAACTTAGTTTCAAAATATTAATTGGCAGATTTAAAAAAACTGAAAACAACTATTTTAAATTCTCCAATCACAAAGTCAATCTAAAAAATAATACTTTTTTTAATAAAAATTTTGCTCTTTTGTATATAAATTTAAAATAGTTTTGCGATTTAATAAAATTAGAATGAAATGATTATTTATCAAAAAGAATTGCTGTATACATTGATATTAATTGGATTAATGATTGTTATTATTTTAATTACTAAAAATGCGATCAAAAGATTTAGTTTCGTAAAATCAATAGAAATAAATAGACGAAAAGTAATTTCTAACTTGAGCTATCTTTTTATTTATATTTTAACAGGATCTTGTCTGGCTATAATATGGGGAGTAGATCATAAGCAATTTGTTGTGTTTATTTCGTCTGTTTTAGCTGTATTGGGGGTTGGTTTTTTTGCACAATGGTCTATTTTATCAAACCTCACTGCCAGTGTTATCTTATTTTTTAGCCATCCTGTTAGAATAGGTGATCGTATAAGAATTATGGATAAAGATTTTGACTGGACAGGTGTGGTCAAAGATATTACAGGTTTTTATCTTTTTATGAAAACTGATGACAACAGAAATATTACATTACCTAATTCTTTAGTCATACAAAAAGGAATAGAAATTTTAGATAAACAAGTGAATAAAAAAGCAATACATGCATCAGATACGATTTTATATGATGAAAATTAAAAACTATTATTTAAAAGCTTAGAAGTGTTCCAAACAATAAACCTCACCTATTATATAGATGAGGTTAATTATTTAGAATAATCTCAAAACAAAAATGAGATTCCTATTTTAATTTTCTGAGTAATATTATAATGGTTTTCTACCAGATATAATGTTATACAATATTACTATTACAGCAATTACTAATAAAATATGAATTAAGCCGCCAGTAGCGATTCCCGGGACAATCCCAAGTAAACCTAATAACCAAATCACTATACAAATAACGGCAACAAGCCAAAGAATACCTTTCATAATTAATGTTTTTTATTGATTTACAGCAAGGTATTTGAATAATATTACTTTTATTAACTCAATCAGTACAAATTATATTTCATTTACAAGTAATGAAGAAAAAGTAACAAGATGAAACAGAATCATATTATAACAAAACTGTTTTATTATTACCTACACTGCAATCTTACTCTTAATTAAGGAAAATAAAGCTTGTTTTACTGCGTCCTGTACTTCTATGTTTTTATGCTTTTTGTATGGTATTAATAGTTTAGCATAGTCAGAATCCCCCGTATATCTCATCACTTTTATTGTTGCCAATTTAATTTTCTTGCCTCTATTTTTCATAAGTAATGTCAAGCATCTCTTTTCAGATATGTGAAGAAATTCGGATCGTTTGATAAACTCATTATCTGTCTCTAGAATATGATATTCTATAAGAGGCAGTAATGTACTTTTTAATTTAATTTGTAATAAATTATCCAAAAATTCTATAGCATTCATCTGTGCCTCTCTGGAATCGCTCTTAATTCCATAATACACAAACTCCATATCTGTCTTATCATATTTAAGGCTTAATAATCTAAAAATACACTCTAAACACTGGTCTAATTGAGAATTGAGGATTTCTATCAATTGTTCTCTAGCCATAGACAATGAAGTACTGGTATCTATTAACATCTCATCTTGAAGTTTTGACGAATCTAACTTTAATTGTAAAGTTGCTATAGAACTAATTGTCTTTTTATAAAATTCACTTTCTTTAAAAATTCGATTATTAATTTTACGTTGATTAAATACTAATGATGAATTACCTCGTTTTAGGGTACTCAATGACTTAGAAGCTTGTAATCGGATTAACACATCTTTACTTGTTAATAATCGAAACAACATTTTAACTGATGTTTGGGTTTTAAAAACCTCGATTACTTTCGGAATATATTTACGTACTTTATCTGATATATTTTCTTCACGATCATATTTAAAAATAGTTCTTGTAATCTCTTCACCATAATTTTTAAGTGCTTTGATCACCGTTTTTCGATATTGCTTAAATTCTAAAAAATCCACAAGTACTTCTACAAATTGTTCATCTTTTGTAATACCAGCAGCTTTAATAGCACTCATTACCACATAAGAATCAGGGTGTTCCAGATATTGCCAGATTACAGAATAAAACTTTGGTTTACCTGAATAAGCTATGGTTATTAAAACTTCACCTATTTCTTGTTTTCTAAAATCCGATTTAGATTCTTGTAACGAAGCTATAATGGATTCTATTCTTGTTATTAAATTATATTTAACTCCAATTTTCTGATTCGTATGTGACTCTTTTGCCAGGCATAATAAGGCTGCATTCGCAATATAATCTGTTTCGTGATCAAGATATGTGTTAAAAATATCGGTATCTTTTAGATTAGTGTGTAGTACTAAATACTCCATCGCAACCAGAACAAAAGTATCATCTGGGATATGAAGCATGGATTGTACTTTATCCGATGCGGTTCCTTTATCATATCTATATAGTTGGCGAACCGCAGCTGCTTTTATCTTTATAGAAGAATGATCCAATAATTGCAATATATATTGCTTTAAAGGCTTCATTTTAAAATGATCCAATCGATCCATCAAAACAAGAATTTCATCATCATTACCAGAAGTTAAAATTCTAATAGAAGAATCCAGTGTCGTTTCTTTTTTAAAATCCTTCATAGCATCAGGTGTAAAAGAAACTGACTTTTGAAGATTAGAACGGAAAGAATTAAAATAAGTTTCTCTTAATTTATATATCAGTAAAATCCAGACAAATAAAAATAAAAGGATAATAACTGTAATATAGGAAGTACTCAAATCTAACTTCCTGATGATAAAGATTAATAAGAACCCTGCAATACCTGTAGCAATGCTATCTACTACTACATCAATAAATGATTTAGCTTGATTTTTAAGTAAAAATGGAATAGGTAAGATTGACAATTCAGTAGCTGCCTTATTAATTGATTGTTTAAAGCTCCCATCCATTCCTTTTATAATAATAAGAACCCAAAGTTCTGGAAAGGTGAGAAATACCAAACAACCAAAAGCAATTCCTAGTGGCAACACTAACAACGTAGAAGTTACACCAAGAACTCCTAAAATTCTATTGGTTAAAAATAATTGGATAAGTAAGGCTATAACATTGAAACTAGAAAACCAAAAACCAAAGAAAGAGGCTAATTCATCAGAATCTAAAATTGCTTTGTGCGCAAAATCACTGAATTGAAAATCTACAAGCTTGGCAATAATAACGCTTATACCAACAATTAAGGCAAGGTTAGAAAGATGCCTTGATTTGACAATAATTTTAAAAGAAGATTCTCCTGAGTTTTTAAGCGTTTCTTTACGTTGTTTTCTCACATAAGTATTCAATTTACTAACCCGCATCCCCCATACCTTATGCAAAATAGGGATACAGCATAAAATTAAGATCGCTGCAATTAAAATTAGAAAACGGTTTCCGATTAGTGATGCTAGAATTGAGGTTAGATATCCACCAAAAACACCTCCAGCAATGGCACCTGCACCTATAAATCCAAACAATCGTTTTGCTTCTCTGGCATTGTAAACGAGGTTTGCCAATATCCAAAATTGAGAGGTTGCCAATACCGCAAATAAAGCTACATTAATATAAAAAAAATAGAGCACCCAATTATTTAAAATAGAAAAGAACATGAGCGCACTTAAAGCAGTAAAACTTATACTAAAGCCTATTAACGTAAAAACAGCAACTGTCTTAATTGAAAAATTACGAATAATACCATTATAAAAATAGGAACTGATAATGGCTACGAGCGCTACAATTAAATACCCATAGGGTAAATGATCAGCACCTAGCTTAGAAAGAAATAATGCATTAATAGTAGGTTTTACAATTAATAAAACCGTTATAATCAAAAAGATATACATTTGCATTAATAACGAGATGAATATTTCACCATCTCGTATATCAAATGTCTGTTTAAAAAAACTACGTAATTTCTGATACATGCAGTCTAATATACTATCTGCTGGTCAATGTATAGGACTTTTTTAAAACTTTTTCTAATGGTATTACTAAATCTCGAATAATCTGTTCACCATAACTATCATCAATCAAAGCAACTAATATATATTTTCTTTTAGGTCCCCAAACAAGAATAGAGTCAGAATGAAAATTTTTCCAAGAACCTGATTTTCTAAATAACTTTGCATTTGGTGCAATTTTATCTAGTGTATTCACAAATTTATGATGTAAAGCAGGATCTTTCATTATTTTAAGCATCTGCGCAGAACGTTCTGTACTTACCAGATTACCCATGGCTAATTGATAATAGAAGCTACAAACTTGTAAAGTAGTTGCTGCATGGCTTAGTCCTTTCATAGGTTCTGGATATCTTCTTCCACCAGCGGCATAGCGTTTTCCGACCCAAAGTCCTCCTCCTACTTCTTCATCGTACAATTTATGTTTAGGACCTCTTAAGACAGACTCAATTTTTTCATATCCCAGTCGATCTATCATTCTGGTAGACGCCTTATTATCAGATTTACTAATCATTAAACGTAAATCTTTTAAAACTTCCTTAGACTCAGATAACTCTCCCGTCTCAAACGCATCCATTGCAGCTAGTAGTATTGCAATTTTGGGTAAACTTGCCGCATACATCATGAAATTATCATTGAGTCCTGCATATTTTACAAATCGTTCATCGCTCAAATCCACTAAGCCAACTGACATTTTTTTCTTATCAACCAGTGCTTTCCACTGCGGATTTTTATCTATCTCCACCTCTAAAAATTTTTGAAGATTTTGATCTTCTAATTCTTTTAAAGGAACGATCTCTTCGGGACAAGAAATAGGTAAAGCTTCCTGAGCAAAAAGCAGGAAAGGAAATATTAAAAAAGAAATACTTACATAGGTAATTATATATTTTGTCATTTTAATATTATAACCGTTGAAATTCATTATTCAAAATTAAAAAGCATAAAATTATGTGAAAACATCTAAAACTAAAAATTAATTGAAAGAAAAATCTTATAAATCGACTTATAATCATCAACTCGTACTTTCTCCCTATTTTAGTATTTAAAGCTAGATCTTTATCATTACAGCACCTATAACGTATTTAACTTCTATATATTTGAACTATAATATTATATTTTAAATAGTTATAGCTCTTATATGAGGAATAAAGCATCTAAACATACTAATTGGATAAAATATCTGATTTTAACTGCTGTTTTCCTATTACTTTTATTTATTGGAGCTCATTATGTTATAAAAAAAAGCATCCATAATTTTATCTCCACCAATTTACCGAAAAATATTGAAATAGAATACGATGATCTGGATCTTAATCTATTAAATACTTCTGTTAGTTTACATCAGGTCATTATTGAATTTTCGAATACTATATCTGAAACTCACACAAAAGTATCCATTGAAGAAATAGAAACATCAGGTTTTAGCTACTGGGACTATTTCATAAATAAGAAATTACGGGTATCTTCTCTATTTATAGATACTCCACTAATCCATTATTCACCTCACTTAGTTAGCAAAAAAAATCCACAAGATTCGACTAAGAGTTCTTTTACCAATACAATCGATATTAATAATATTAACATTAATAATGGAAGTTTTACAATTTTAGACAATGATAAAAATGCTATTCATTTACATCTTGAGCATTTTGATCTAACCTTGAATAATACTAAAATAAACAAAAATACAATTCACAATAAGATACCTCTCTATTTTGAAAATGTATCGCTAGATGCTAAAAATTTAGCTCTAAATACCAGCAGATTTGAAAAAATGACGGTCCGAAATATTAATTTAGATAAGAAAAAATTAAAATTAGATTCGCTATTGTTGGTTTCTAAATATAGTAAAACAGTATTATCTAAAAAATTAACTACAGAAAGAGACCACGTTACCTTATCGATTCCCATAATACAATTACAAAATTTTGATATTGGCCTTCTTAATAATCATTTTTCTATCAGTGCTTCTTCCGGTAGTTTATTAAACCCTTCTGCAAATTTTTATAGAGATAAGTTAGTTCAGGATAATGAAAATTACAGACCATTATACAGTGAAATGTTACGGAAACTAAACTTCAACTTAGATATTGAAAATTTAAATATTAAAAATGGTTTTGTAGGATATCAGGAAAAAATTGATGATGCTGTACAACCAGAAATGATTACTTTTAATCAAATAGAAGGTCAGCTTAATAATATTTCGAATTTAGGAAAGAAAAAAACAAACATTTCATTAACGGCTAAATTAATGAACAGTACTCCTTTACAATTAGATTGGGAGTTTGATGTACTTAATAAAGAAAGTGAATTTTTGATTAGTGGATCTTTACATCAATTAAACGCATCAACATTAAATCCTTTTCTTACTTCTAATGCAAGAGCAAAAGCAAAAGGAATTGTAGAGAATTTATATTTTACTATAAGCGGAACAAATTATGCATCTAGGGGAGATATAAAAATGAAATACGACGATTTTGAATTCATTATTTTACACAAAGATCGCTTGCATATTAATAAGACCCTTTCTAAAATAGGAAATCTTTTTATTAATGACGGTTCTAAAAGTGATGCAGATGGATATCGATATGGTACTATAAGCGTAGAAAGAGAATTAAATAAGTCTTTTTTTAATTACTTATGGATTAATTTGCAGGATGGTATTTTAAATACGGTTGCTGGCAATGGTAAAAAAGATAAAAACTAAGTTATGAGCACAAAAAGAAAAATATATAAAAAGAAAAGATATATCATACCTGTATTTATTATTCTGACATTACTTGTCATAAGGATTATGCTTCCTACTATTGTAAAAAAATATGTTAATCAGGTATTAGCAGATATCCCTGGGTATTATGGGCAAATTGAGAGCATTGATATTGGTTTAATTAGAGGCGCATATGTTATCAATGGACTGTATCTGAATAAGGTAAATGCTGGTACGCAAGTTCCTTTTATTAACTTAGCAGAAACGGATATTTCTATAGAGTGGAAATCCATTTTTAAAGGTAAGATAGTAAGTGAAATTATCTTAAAAAAACCAGAAATTATTTATGTTTTTGAAGATCAACAGAAAGAAACAGAAAATGAAGCAGAGGTAGAAGATTGGACAAAAGCGCTTACAGATTTAGTCCCCATAGAAATAAACACACTAACTATTTATAATGGTAAAATAGCATTTGTTGAAGTTACCGCAGAACCTACTATTGATTTACATCTAAATGGAATAGAACTTACAGCAACTAATTTAAGAAACGTTGTAGAAAAGGAACAAAAGTTACCTTCTACCCTACAAGCTACAGCTACATCGATTGGAAACGGAAGTGTGAAATTAGATGGAAAATTAAACTTACTTAAACAAATACCGGATATGGATATTTCATTTGCATTAGAAAATGCTAACGCAAAAGCTTTAAATGATTTTACTAATCACTACGCCGGTATTGATTTTGATAAAGGCAATTTTAATCTTTATAGTGAAATTGCAATAGCAGATAGCTATATGAAAGGATATATGAAACCTTTATTAAAGGATGCCAAACTAATAGGTAAAGATGATGGATTTCTAAAAACCCTATGGGAAGGTTTTGTAGGCTTTTTCAAATTCATTTTAAAGAATCAAAAAAATAATACCTTAGCTACAAAGGTACCACTGGAAGGAGATCTAAGTAATGTTAAGACAAAAATCTGGCCTTCTATCACCAATATTTTTAAAAATGCATGGATTCAAGCATTTAAAAATGTTGTGGATGATGATATAGAATTTGAAGATATAAAATCATCAGAAAAGTCAAAATAGTTTTATCATTAAAAGAGATTATTCTAAAATAAAAAACTTATTAATAAATAATTAGACCAAACCTAGTTAAGTCGCTCCCACATTTTATCTGCATTTAATCTAAAGGTTCCTAAATGATCAAAATTACATTCTGAAGGGGACAAAATTGATAGAAATGGTTGTTTATTTTTGTTTCTATATAAGTTATAGATTTCTCCTACGATAGGTTCAAAACTAAATTTTGCGTTATATACTAAATCATTATACTCGTATTGTTCTATCAACAGATCATACTGTTTTTTTAACTCTTCATATTTTGCCTTGACCTGTTTATTGACTTTATGAATATTCGTGTTTTTCCAGGCTATAGTATCTGGTATAGTGATCACCGGAGCTCCTGTATCCGTAGCATATGGTTTCAATGCCGCATCATAGCGCTGCTCTTGTTCATTATAAACAACCTGATCTGGTTTTTTAGTACTCATTAGTTTCGTTTTGATATTTTGTTATGGGTTATCTGCCGCTGGCGGGTACATTTAAACCTACCATCATCAAACACCCTTTTCTTTAGGTGTTTTGTTTTTCTACCTTGCACTCGTTTACGCCACATTTTAAAACTAGAAAGTTTCATCTCTCTTCTCATAAGATCAATTACTTCCTGTTCTTTTAAACCAAACTGCATTTTGATCGCATCAAATGTAGTACGATCTTCCCAAGCCATTTCAATAATTCTATCGATTTCTCTTATAGAAAATTCTTTCTTCATATTACTCTAGTTTTTTTCGATTAGGTAAAGTATGCTTTTTTAAAATCCGATAACTTTCTTCCTTTACTAATGGATCATCCTTCATATCCCACAATGTATCGCTTGCTTTTTTGCGAGTTTTATTCATATCTACAATAGGATAAGGGTAATCCTTACCTAGCACTACGTTTGTAAATTGCTGTTCCATAGGTGGCATTTTATACGGTTCATGTATATATGCTACCGGTACATTCTGTAATTCTGGTATCCATTGTTTGATAAACTCTCCTTGTGGATCATGCTCAATACTATTTTTTATTGGATTATAAATTCGTAACATATTAATTCCTGTTTCTCCTGCTTGCATTTGCAATTGAGGAAAATGAATTCCTGGCTCAAAATCCAAAAACAGACCAGATAAATGTGCGCTAGCTTCCTGCCATGGCTGCCATAAATTATGCGTAAAAAAAGATACAACCATAGCACGCATTCTAAAGTTGATATATCCTGTCTCCTCTAAGCAACGCATACAAGCATCTACTAATGGATATCCTGTCTGTCCGTTTTTCCAAGCGGTTTGATATGTATTTGAAATTTGTTTTTTAAGTTTACGGTACCCTTTATTAATACTTTTAAACTCCATAATATCTTCCATTTCAAATTTTTGAACAAAATGTACTTGCCAATGTAATCTGGAAACAAAAGCATCAATCTGCTTCTTACTTGTCGACTTCTCACGCTCTTTCATCGCATATTGCCAAATCTGTCTGATAGAAAGGTTACCCCATGCTATGTAAGGTGATAGACGACTACATCCCTTGCGGGCTAGTTGAGGCTTAGAAATATAAAAACTGTAATTTTTATAACGTCCTTCAAAAAAAGAAGCTAAATATTTTTTAGCCATGGTCGTTCCACCGTGTTGAAAATTTTTATTTTCTATAGTTGTCAGATCAACAGTATTAAAGACTTTTTCTAATTCAGCTATTTTTTCAATTGAAATAAAACTATCAGGATTAGGGGTAAAATCTAATAAAGCTTGTTCCATATAAAGATTACAATCTTCTTTCCAGGTTTCCCTGTTTTTTAATCCTCTCCGAATACCGTTATTAGGATTTTCATTCCAAGTAATTAAGTTATTTTTACAGTATCTCGCAAAACCTTTATCTCTTTCATAAGTTATCCTCAAACCTGTTTCCTGATGAGAAAACACTTGTTCAATTTTCCAAAACTGTTGTAAGGTACTTATCGTTTGTATAACTTCTGATGCTACACACAATATTTTTGTATTATATGGTAGAAGTTGCTCATTTAAATCTTGCAGAGATTGCTTAATAAAATTCCAATGGCGTTGACTATAGTGTCTATCTTCTTGTAATGAATTTTCAAAAACATACAATAATAATGTTGGCGAACCTGAAGCTACTGCATCAAAAATAGCTTCGTTATCTTCCAGTCGAAGATCACGTTTAAACCATACAATATTTACATGTTCTTTAGCAAGTTCCATTATACAAAACGTTTCTTTTTTATTGAAAATCTTTTAAAATTTCTACTATCTATTGAATAACTACCTCTATATTAAAAAATAAAATTATATCTATCTCTAATTAAGTATGATCTATACATTTATATAGAGTCCATAAAAATATAATTGTCCATAAGCTTGTACGTATCCAATTCAACTTCACCAATTTATTTAATAACTTTTTATCTATTCTTCTGTTAGAAATTTTTTTATGAATAGGAACAAATTGTAAAAAAGTAGAAGACCATACCAGCGTTATTAAAACTAATGAAGCACTACTATAAAGTTCTGGTTTTCGTGAAAATTGAATGATCGCCAGCACAAGTTGACTCAACATTAATGGCATTACAACACATCCTATTCGAATAGTGTATTTCTCATGCCATAGTATTAACTCCTGTTTTGATAAATAACTAAAGCTTGGATAAATAACTAATTGAACCAGCCAGATTAATACTACTAATCCCATATCAAATACCAAACGTAAGAAGTCTATACTCATATTCCTTAAAAATCAGGGATCTCTTCTGCCCTTGCGTAAGGGAATTCTAAAATCTTTTTCAAAGAATAATAAGTGTTTAATCCAGATATTCCAACAGTATCCATACTACTTAGGTCTATATCCAAATGATCATCCATGCAGCCATCTGGTAGTATTAAATGACGTATTTCTCCAATCATTAATATAGTTCCATTAAGCGGTATATCTATCGCCTGTACAAAACGCATCCCTATTTTTAACTTACTTTCTTTTACAAAAGGGGCTTTAAATCCGGTTATATATTCTTCTATTAAATTACATTTTTCAAATTCAGATATTTTTCTATCTAATTTGGCAGATGTATAATGTGCATTTTTAGTAAAAGATTGATGAATATGATTAATTGTATATTCCCCATTTTGCATAATATTTTCATAAGTATGCCTGGGAACTTCTCCTACAGGTCGCATTATAAATCCTACTAATGCCGGACTACTTCCTAAATGAAAAACAGAACTAAAAATGGCTAGATTTGTCTCTCCTTGACCAGAGATTGTCCCTATAAGATTAGCTGGCTTAATACCAGAAACTGCGTTTATAATTTTTAAACGTTTTACAGAATCCATTTCTTCTATCTCTGCTTTTGTATACTGCATCTTTTAGTTTTCTAAAGATTCTATTTTTGTTAAAACTTGCTGAGCTTCCTCATATTTTTTATCACTTTCTGTTCTATTGATACTAGAAAGCTTGTGCCATTCACTCATTAGCTTTTCATATTTCTTTTGTAATATTTCTTTCTCATTCTTCTTCTTAAATAAACCAAACATATCTCATCTGTATATTAATAAAACATAAATAACTTGTGGTTTGCACTATATATCAACGTCTTATTGTAAATTATTAAAAAATAATATTACTATCTTATAAAACTCATTCTAATACTGATTTCAAATTTACAAAATTGTTTAACCATATTTACTATTAGTTAAACAATAATTAACATAGCGCTATAATGTTTATTGATTAGTTATACTTAGAAGCTGAATAACATCATCAATCTATTACAAAGTTTTCTTATGTTTATTTTAATTAAATCAGTTACTGTTACCATTACTAATAACACCCACGTTGTTATATTTTCCTTATAATATCACGACAAAAAGAAAATTGATGTACATAAAAATGAAAAGAAATAGAAACGTATCTATTGTTGCAATTTTACTTACTATATTGACTGGTTTTCTATCAAGAACTTCTCTAATTCCAGAACTCTTATATCCATATGCCGGGGATTATCTATATGCTCTCATGTGGTTTTTTATCGTTGGTTTTATTGATATAGAGATAAAATCTTTTAGAGTGATGCTCATAAGCATTATGATCTGTTATATAATAGAGTTTTTTCAATTATATCAGGCCCATTGGATTACTACCATCCGTAATTATAAACTAGGTGCTCTAATTTTAGGACAGGGCTTTTTATGGAGTGATATTATAAGTTATACTTTTGGAGGTATAACCGGTTTTATTATAGAAACCTTTTGCATAAGAGGAAAACAGTTTGATGAGATCGTTTAGAACTAAAAGCCTTTAGAGTCTTAAACAAGAATGTAAACCGAATTAAATAATTTTTAATTTTAACAAAAGAATACAATTCAAAAAGAAGATGTTTTTCCTCTCATCACTTGTAACCTTAAGTTTTAGCATAATTTTAAATGACCACTATTTAATTTTCATTTAAATTGTGATTCTAATGTAAAGTTTATACTATTATTACCTAAACCCAGCACTTATGAAAACTGTTAAAAAAGAAGATATTAAACAAGAAGTTTTTGATCTATATGATCAATATGCTCATAATAAGTTAGAGAGACGACAGTTTATGGAAAAATTATCATTATATGCTGTTGGTGGTTTAACAATTCCGTCGTTACTTAGTTTTATAATGCCCAATTATAAGGATACAATGTTAATCAACCCGGATGACCCAAGATTATCCTCTGATTATATTACCTATACATCATCAAAAGGAGGTGGTGATATCCGTGGTCTATTATCTAAACCTAGTGAAATTAAAGAAAAATTACCAGGCATTCTGGTTGTTCACGAAAATCGCGGTTTAAATCCTTATATAGAAGATGTAGGAAGACGTGCAGCATTAGAGAACTTCATTAGTTTAGCTCCAGATGCACTGACTCCGCTAGGCGGTTACCCTGGTGATGATGCGGAAGGAAGAGTACTTCAAAAAAAGAGAGATCGTAATGAAATGTTAGAAGATTTTATTGCGGGTTATCAGTACCTAAGTACTCATGAGAACTGTAATGGGAAGGTAGGAGTTGTAGGTTTTTGTTTTGGGGGTTGGATATCCAATATGATGGCAGTAAAAGTTCCATCATTAGCTGCTGCAGTCCCTTTCTATGGGGGGCAACCTACTGCAGAAGAAACTAAAATGATTAAAGCTCCTTTATTACTTCAATATGCAGGTTTAGATACGAGAGTTAACGAAGGTTGGCCTGAATATAAAAAAGCTCTTGAAGATAATAACAAAGAATATACTGCTTATTTCTACGAAAAGGTAAACCACGGATTTCATAACAACTCTACTCCAAGATATGATAAAGATGCTGCAGAATTAGCCTGGAAACGTACAATTGATTTTTTTAAGAAAAAACTTTCAGTGTAAATTAAACTTGATATTCACTCCAATATTATTGTTATTATTTATTATGACAATAATATTGGAGTTAGTTATATACTACCGTCATGGGATTACTAATTTTTTTAGAAAAAATAGCTACATGCTTTTCCCATGCCTCTTTGGTAGTAAACTGACCTCTTTCTTTCCAGCCAAAACCAGCATAAAAAATAACACTGGCATCAATAACTTTGAGATGCGCATATGCGTGGCTTGTATCCTTTTGATTGCTATCGTAAGTTTCATAGCCTAAAAAGTTATCAGACAAACCAATGATCGCCATACCAAGTTCAGAATCATCGTGAGGCTCCCAATAGCTTAACCAGCTATTCTCTATATCACCTGAGACAATTCCTTCTTTTTTATGCAATGTAAGCCCTACAGATAATGAGTCTGTTCCTTCTATCGATAGTTCATACTTAGAAAAATTACTCCCTAGATCAAGACTAATAATTTTTGACTCTTTTATCATAGCACCACCTGCATCCCAATCCTTATAAGTAAGATAAAAACTGGTTCTAATAGGCCCTGTAGTAATTGTTCTATGACTTATAAAATTTTTTGATGAATAGTAGATACTATCTTTTTTTACTGCAATTCCACCTACTCCTCTACTTGTTCCTACATGGAAATTATCGAGTCCTTCAGGGCTATCATCATGATATGCTCCTTGCTTAATACTATTCTTTTTATACCAATTATTAATAATAGGATATGGGACTTTTTTTAACCAGGCATCTATACCATTGGTCAAAGTACCTCCTTTAATACTATCTTCTACCATTTTCTGAGCTGTTGGTCCAAAAGTTCTAAATGCAACTCTATCGTTCTCCCACGCATAATCATCAGTACGTTCTGGTACAAAACGAGAATAACAATAATCTTTGGCTTCTGGTCGCTCGTTTTTAGATATTGATACGATTTCAAATACCTTTTCTGACATTGGTGCAAGTGTGGGCTGAAATAATAGTTCGTCCATTATACCATCTCCTTCAATATCTACCAATTGTGTAATCATAAAAGTCCCCGTTTCGAGATCTCTAATCCCCAGACTATCTAAATTTTTAACTTTAAAAAAATCCTTAGGTAATGTTAACGTTTCATAAGATCGTTCAATATTCAGCGTGTTTGTAACTGTAAATGTTTTTGCCTTTATTTTTGATTTACAGCTAGACAATGATGATATTATCATCACGATTACAACTAAAATTTTATATACTTTCATTGATTTTAATTTTAACCTCTATTACTAATTTACATTTTTAATAGTATTCAGGAAACACATTGTATTTAAAAACCCCTATTCTCGTACAAATTGAGCTTAATACAATACTTATATGCTATCAATCTGCTTAAAAATTTCTAATCACTAAAGAAAAACCTCATTGGATTGTCCAATGAGGTTTTATATTTATATTACTTTCGAATCATATCCAAAAGTATGTGCTCGAAAAAAGCTTATGTCTACTGACTAGAAAGCTGATAAGAATCAAGACGTCTTTCACAAGCATTCAATTCATTTTTCAATTGTAAAACATTTGTTTTATACTGTAAGATTGTCTCATCAACTCCTTTAAATTTAGTCATCTTGATTTTTGTATCTTTTAATTCTAAGTATGAATTGATGATATTAGTATACATATCATATCGATAGGTATCATCTTCTGTTGGTATGGAACGTTGTAAATCCGCTATATCTTTATTAATAATTTGAGCTAGAAAGGAAACATCCTGACCCTGAGTATCAAGAGAGTCTATAAGTCCTTTTATTTTTTTCATTCCTTCAGAAAACTCTTTCTGAAATGCAATATCTTTATTCACGGCTATAGCACGTTCTCTCAAAACTTCATTCTCTTTAAAAAGAATTCTGTCAAAATCAAAAAAGAACGTTACTACTATTAGTGCTGTTGTAACGATGAACAGCAATGCAAATTTTAAAATACTATTTCTTCTTTCTACACTATTTTTAGATTTCATCTATATAAACTATAATTAATGGGACATTTAATCTAATAAGAAGCTACGTCTGTTTTTAACATCTGGCTTAGCAATCACTTCTTCTTTGACAAATATATTAGAATCTGATTTCTTTCCAATATAATCAAGCTCATTTAATTTCTTAAAAAGAGAAAGCATTAGTTTGGTAAAGCTAGAAACATTATGCAATGCTTTGTTTATATCAGTATGTTGATATTCTAAATCCATCATTTCTACTAGAACATTTTCAAAAGCTCCTTGATTCAGATCACACCAATCTGACAAATAATTTAGTAGTTCTTCTTTACCAGTTCCAGCATACACATCCATACTATTTTTAATCACTCTGGCTAGAGCCATTAACTTAGTAATCATAATTACCGGAGGCATATGTCTATCATAGAGCCTAAATTCAGGTAACATTCCTCCCAGATATTGAAGCGTATTATGCGTCATAGAAGAAACCATATTGGCTAAGTCATTAGCCTGTTTTTTCTGATATATTTTTTGAATAATATTCATAGTATACTTTTCTATTGCATTAAAAAAAGTATGAATTTCTGTATAAATATATTTCAAATCCTGATGACTTTGTATAGACACACATGGTGGTATAAAATCTTCAGCTAATGATGCAACTCCATCAGAGAATTGAATCTTTCCGATAGTCACATGATGCTTTCCAAATTCTGTCTCATTCGCCTCTGCAATTCCTATAACATTAAGATTATACTCTGGTAATACAAAGGGGTGTCTGGGTGGTTCCTCTTCTGGGTCTGCATCTCCCACAGGCATTCTCCCATAAGGATTTACACTTAGTACGATATAACATTCATCCTCTGTACTATTAATCTTATATTCTGTACTTATAATACTTCCTTTCTGCAGCATTGAGGAAGATATCTCTGGGGTTATATTGATAAAAAAACCACCTACAGTAATTGCTCTACATCTATTTAGTTCTACTTTTATAGTATCCTGACCATCCATAGAGAAAACAATATTAACAGCGTCATCACCACCTATACTAGGCAGCAATCCATAGTTAACAGCGTTTAAATCTTTAGAACTGATAAGCTGTGCAAACTGAGTTGATGCGTTATCTGCTTCAATAAAATGATTTTTATTAATCTTCATTCCGTCAATCCAGTTAACTCGATGATGATTTTTATTTGTTAATTCCATGTTAATTAAAAATACTTAGATTAGAATATTTAATTTCAATACTCGTTATACAATTATAATCTCCTTTTTTAATATTTAGCTCCTTGATTTTAATTCCTTTACCTCTAATTTTTTTACAAAACTCCTTAAAGGTCGTGTCTTTATTATTTACCTGAATCGGCAGATTTACATCATTACAAAGATATTCTTTAAAATTATCTGCTGTTGCTTTTTTTGCAGAAACCAAAGCTAATAAAGTTTTAAATTTTTCTTCACCAATATTTGGTGCATTTTTTCTGGTAGGCGGTGGTGGCGGTAATGGTACCGGTGGATCAATACTAATTGGATCTATATCAGGTCTATCCGGTATTACTGGTGGATCAGTTCTTCTTACAGGAGGATTACCCCTAGGAGGAGCCACAATTTCTATTTCTTTTTCAAATACGTTTACTCTCTTTTTAAAACCATATCTGGGATCATTATTTACGATTAAAAGAATTGTTTTTTCTCCAGGTGATTCATAAACATATTCGGGATTCTTTTGTGTAGCATCTACTCTACCACTTTCTCCAAACCTCCATTCCCAAGAAGTTGCTTCTTTTGTTTTATCAAAGAGCTGTATCTTTTCTCCTACTTCTATTTTATCAGGTATATCGAACTTTGCTATTCTTGAAGAATCTAATACAAAAGCTTTTTCTTTTATCGTTAACTTTTCTTCCCATTTACAAGATCCATTTACTTGCAATTTAACAATATATTCTCCGGATTTGGTGTAGGTATGAAATGGATTAGAAATCTTACCAGGTCTCGAACCATCTCCAAAATCCCATTCTCTTTTTATAACACCTTTAGTATTATCCTTAAATCTGATAATTTCGCCAACTCTCAGATTCCCTTTACTAAAATTAAAAGCTTCTATTTCGCAAGGTGCATAGTTTATGAATTTATATGCAAATATTGACGCTGTTACCAATATGGTAAAGACAAAAAGTAAAATTAAGTTTTTATCCAAATGATAATTTGCTGTATTATTTGATTCTTCCATCATTACTCTTTTTTTGTAACATATATAAAAGTATAGTGTATTTTTATAAAATGACTATAATAGGATATCCTAATATAGATAAAATATTGCTTTTTGACATTAATTTATATTTTTTAACTAAAATATCCCTAGTTAGAAAATTGAATTTTAATACTTGTTATACAATTACGATCTCCTTTTTTAATTTCTAAATCTTTAGTTTTAATTTTTTTAACCTTTACTTTCTTTTGCTTCACCTTATTTACAAATTCTTCAAGCGTTGTTTCTTCATTATTAACCTTCATAGGTATATTAAGATCATTGCAAAGATATGGTTTAAAATTATTTGCTGTCGCTTTTTTATCGGACACCAGGGATAATAACTTTATAAATCTTTCTTTAGTTATAGACTCTACATCTTCTTTTTCATTTTCAGGAGGCTCTGGGTCTTCTATAACAATTCCACCCATCCCTTCTGGAGGTTTTATAGGAATCACACCTGTATTATTATTATTCACTATGACCGTATTATCATTACCTGGCGGTAAAATATCTTCATTTTCTTTCTCAACGACATTAATTACAGTTTTAAATGCATATCGAGGCTCATCATTTACAACTAATAAAATTGTCTTTTCTCCAGATGATTCATACACATATCCAGGATTTTTTTCATTAGAATCTATTCTACCACTTTCTCCAAACTCCCATTTCCAGGAAGTAGCACCTTTTGTCTGATCCAAAAATTGTATGATTTCACCAACTTCTATTCGATCCGGCATACTAAAACGTGCAATTCTGGAGGAATCTAAGGGTACTATTTTCTGCTTAATTGTTAGTTTTTCTTCCCATTTACAAGAACCGTTAATTTTTAATTTCACAATATATTCTCCAGGCTTGGTATATCTATGAAAAGGGTTTGCTGTCTTTTCTAATTTAGAATCATCTCCAAAATCCCACACCCTATTTGTGACACCTTTAGTATTATCTTTAAATCGAATATTATCATCAACTCTAAGAATTCCCTTATTATAATTAAAAGCTTCTATACTACAAGGGGCATAATTTATAAACTTATATGCAAATATGGAAGCCGTAATTAATATGGTGAAAGCAAAAAACAAGATTAAATTCTTATCTAAATGATAATTTGCTATATTATTTGATTTTTCCATACTTACATTTTTTATCACTTAAATCTATGCTACAAATGTAATTTTATACGGAAATACATTTAAAGACTGTTGTTCTAAAATTGATAAAATATTACTTTTTAGAGAATCCCACTCAATATCTGATGTTTTAACAGCTTTATTGACATACAAAACAAGTTCAATACAAGGTACAATTCCTTTTACAACCTGAATATCAGTCTTAAATCCTTTTCTAACCTTTACCTCGGTAACCTTATTGCTACATAACTCATAACAGAGTGCTTTCACGTCTTCTTTTGTAACAATCCTGTTTCTGGATAGTAATGCTCTGCGATACGCATCTAATCGTTCAACCATTTCAAGATTATCTTTTCCCTGAAACGTAGAAGTCAGAAACATACTACCTTTTTGTTTCAGATCACTACCTTGATAAATACTAAGTGCATTACCTGTTTTGATCTGATTCGCTTCTTCACCATTAGTTGTCCAATATTCTACTAAGAGTGTATCTTTTTTCTTATAAGGTTTTATAGATATATAATTAGTTTCATCAGAGGATTTCTTCATATCCGCTACTTTTTTCTCTAGCATGGATATATTTTGATTCAACTCACTTATATTAGATTGTAAAAAGTCATTACCAAAAAAAGAAAAAGAAGCACTCTCATCTTTTAGTAACTCTATTAAATGCGACAAATACTCTCCTGCTTTTCTAGAATCGAGCTTACTAACATTATCCCTTCTAACTACATATGTACCTTTATGATCAACTGAAGAATCATTTTCTCTCAATCTATAATCCTTTCCAGATGTATTAGAAATACTTTTTACATCAAGAAAAAGTTCCTGAGTACTTAATGGAATTATATCAATATAATCTTTTAATTGATATGACATACTTTCCCACTTTCTATTCATCCCCGGAAAAGCATTCACTGTACTATATACACTTTTTAAAACTTCATCATCAATTATCCTTGGAAAAACAATTTTTATCCAGTTTAACTCTTCAAGATCTTCGTGATCCTTAAGATTTATACATTCAGAAAAATCCTCAAGAATCTTTGCCTTAGAACGCAATGAAATATCTGATTTTATCGAAATAAAATTCTTTTTGTATAATTTCTTTATTTGATCTTCAATATTTCTCGTTTTATTCGGTTTAAAATCAAAAATTGATTCTAAATGAATCCGGTTAGAAACATCGCTATTAAAATATCCTGGTAATGTTTTTACAGACTTACCTTCAAAAAAGAATTCTGCATTTTTTAGATGATGATAAAAAAGTTCATTTTCCTGAACATCTAATAACTCAAAGTAAATCGAAACATCTTTTAAATCAATTTTTTTTTGCTCCGTTCTTAATCCTAAAAATAAGGTAGAAGGTGGTAATCCTTTTCTACTTTTTAAAGACAACGAATCAGGAGTTTTTCGCTTTCCTTCTATCTCATATATAGAATTTCCGCATATCATCTTACTTACCTGAGCATCAATCAACTTATTTTCTTGAACAGGTGAAAAATAAATATTTTTCAGTTCTGTATTCGCATTTTTAGTTTTGACTCTTTTCTTGTAATACAGCAAATGTTCTGGAGTGATTGTCATTTTTTTCTCCACGGGTTCCGTATACACAATCCCATGAGCCGGTCTGGCACCATACAATGTTTCTGGAGTCATTAATTGGATCAATCGCTCTGTAATCCTTGTCTGAGAACTATCAATCTCTCCTGATATCTTTTCTATTTCTGCCGCACAAGCTCCTATAAGAAGAGCGACTACAGGATCAAAAGAACTTTCAATTTCATTAGGCGAAACTCCCCAAAGAGAAGCCGCTTTTTTTATCATTCTATTCTTTATCTGTACTTTACTTTCTGAACTCATAAACTCTATTAAAATGAAAGTGGAGCGATATAAAAACTTTCAACACAAAAAAACGGTTCATTAGTTTGACTAACTACACCTTCTACCTTAATATCAATACGTTTTTTGATTCTATTAAGTGCACCCCTGTTTTTAAACTCTTCTTGTTTAATATTTACATCGATATGTATTCTTTTAAGACGTTTTTCCTGAGCGACAAGACTATCTAAAAGAGACTCGGTAATTGTATTTCTTAATTTATTTGTACTTGTTAGATTATCAAAATCAACGTTCCAGATGGAACAACCAAAGGATTCATCAAAACTACATTCACCAAAATAGGAAGTAGTTATTAAATGAATAAAATTAACAATTGACTCCTTAAGTTCGCAATCATCAATTTCTTTATTCTTTATAATTCTAAAAGTATCTAATGGTAATTTATAATAAGATGTAACCATGAATTTTTGATGTTATAAACATACTCCCCTAACTTCCCCGCAATTTAATAAAGATTTTACTTATCCACACTTAGTAATCAAAGAAAGTGATAAAAAAAATATTATTAAATTACAATATCTCTATATTTATGTGTTAACACCAGAATAACGGTAGAGAATAAACATAAGTTTTTTATATTTGCAAAAATTTCACTTTTAAATGAACATACTTTATAAAGCTTTAATTTTACTTATTTTATTTGTAGGAATAATGAGTTGCGGCTCCTCTAGAAAAGCATTAGAAGAGGCTTTAGCACAAGCTAAAAAGGACTCTATAGCACTTGCTAAGCTAAAAGAGAAAAGTGCCGATAAACTAGAGCAAGTAAAAATAGCGCCAATACAGAGAAAATACGCTGTAGTAATGGGTGTAGAAGCACAAACTATTAACATTCCCCTTTTTAAATTTATCGACAAATGGATAGAGACACCATATAAAATGGGCGGAGAAACAAAGAGTGGTATTGATTGTTCGTTTTTTGCTCAATATCTTTTTCACGACGTATATGGTAACCTGATAGAGCGCACAGCACAAAAACAATTTGATGCCCCCAGTACAAGTAAGTTTCTTGGCCAAAAGTATCTTGTAGAAGGTGATTTACTATTTTTTAATTTAGAAGGCTCAGAATTCATGCCAATCACTCACGTAGGTGTATATCTGGGTAATGGTAGGTTTGTTCATTCTACTGCGAGACGCGCAGCAAATGGAAAAAACGGAGTTCAGATAAGCAACTTAAAATCACAGCACTGGCAGAAGTTATTTGTTGCAGCAGGTAGAAAACCAAATCCTATTAGGAATATTGAGAATTAAACCATAACCTTTATAATTAATTATAGATAAAAGATTAATGAATCAAAAAAACGTACAAGCTGTATATGAGGAGTTACTTACAACTTATCAAAATCTAAAAGCAGAAATCTATGTAACTGAGATTTTAGAAAATTCTGACTTAGATCTTACAGATATTGATGTTTTTAACCAAAGTACTTTTTCCAGATCTTATAGAAGAGATGTCATTGATTTTAAGGTAGATTCTTTCTCTAGTACCAAAGATAAGCTACAACTCAAAATAGCCAGAAACAGTTTGTATGATACATTACCAGAAGGGTTATTTCATGATTCTATAAAGACTAAAAATAACACGCTTTCTTACAGTGAACTGCACCAAAAGCAAAAAAAGCAAGAACAGGATGCGAGATCTTTCTTTGCCCCTTTAGAAAATGAGTTTTTTACTCAAAAAGTTCATATCGAACAGAATGAGCGAAACCTTATTAATGAATTTACAAACCTAAAAACTGATTTTCTTTTAAAATTCTGGAAATTAGATAAAAAAATACCAGCTAAATACAGCATTAAGCTTTTACAATTGTTACCATATGCTCATAAAATATCAGGGGAAATTGAACTCACTGCTTTAAGTTTGGAAAAAATAATAGATGAGAATGTTTCTATTCAAAAAAAATATAAAACTATTGAAGAAAAGTCAGGCACTTCTCAACCTGATAATAAATTAGGTGTTAACTTTACCTTAGAAGTTAAAGAATCCATTATTTCTTACCCTTATTGGGAAATTACTATCGGTCCTGTAGAGAAGGAAAATATAGATAAATATTTAGTGAATAGTGCTACTTATAAATTTATTGCTATCTTTTGCGACTATTTTATTCCAATGGAAATAGATACAGAAATTAATATAGAATATGCAAATAAAGGGAATACCTTTGCATTAAACGAGTCTAATAACCCCCGAATGGGCTTAACCACTATAATATGAGTTTGACATTACATTTTATATCATTAAATCCGGATTTTATAAAAATAGGATTATTACTATTGGGAGTTAGTGCTATACTTATGGGACTGGTGTCCGGATTAAAAAAACTATTTACAAAAAATAAAAAGAAATTTTTCTTATATATAATTGTTACCGTAATTTTATTTGCAGCTACTGCATTTTTGAGCAATGAAAAAGTGTTAAACGATATACCGCTTAATAATTATATTGCTTTTCAGATATTATTTTTACTTCTTGGTAGCCTTCATGTATTTACGCTTCGTAAATTTTTTCCTGACTTATCAGAAAACTTTTCTGACTTCTGGACAGAATTCTTATATACAATTGTTACCGTATTTGTAGGATTAATAGGGTTTCTTTTTATTGTAGACATGTACAAACCAGAATACCAATATATGTTTACTTCTTCTGCTTTATGGTTTATTATTCCATTTATGGTAGTTAAACTCTATGAGTTTTCCATTGCCGTGCCGGTAGCTATATATAAAAAATGGTTTTACCCAATTGACAAAAGAATGCAAGACCCTAAAAATGAAGAATTAGTAAATCCACTTGTGATATCTTTTGAATTTAATAAGAAAAAGAGAACCAAAGAATTTAGTAATTTCAGACTTAAAGCCCCAGAAAAGATGGAATTTGGCAAGCTTTTCTATTTTTTCATCAATGATTATAATGAAAGACATCCTGGTGGAGAAATTCAGTTTCTTGACGAAAAAAACAACCCATATGGATGGATTTTCTATACTAAACCAAAATGGTTTGGATCTCAAAAACATATTGATTTCACAAGAACTGTTGAGTCTAATAATATAGTAGAAGACGACGTTATCATTTGTAAAAGAGCATAATATTGAATACTCTTTATTTCAATTTTTATCTATCCTATTAAAATCGCTCGTGAAAACTTATGAACTATATGTCATATGTTTCAAAGACCGGTAATTGCATTTAAATCTACATAATATAAACATCTATTACTATTTTTATTATTACTTAACTAAAGTATTCTAATTAGTTTTGAGATGTTATTACTATTATTACAATAAACGTTTAAAATGATTGTTCTAGATAATTGATTTATTCAAATAATTTTATTGATATTTAATCATTTAAAAGAATTATTCCCTTCATAAAAATTAATGATCAGTGTTAGATTTTCATAATCAAAAGTTAAATAAATGTTAATATTAAATTTCTTTTAATTACTCAATTTTACAGATATAACTCATATTCCCAACCTTAAACCCGTAACGAATTGTAGCTTTTTTCCTTCTTTTTTAGAGCTTTTATTTGCTAGTAATAGTTTATTGATTTTTTTTCTAATCTCTTTTTTTTATATCTTTACATCGCATTTATTGCGTTTATTATAATCATTATTATCATTATTATTAACTTAAAAATTATTTATTATGTCATTTAATGCAAAATTTAAAGTAGGTGGAAACGAGTATAATGTACTTAATTGTACGTATGGATTACACCAAGAAACTGACGCGACTGGTCGTCCATCATCTATTACCAGAGGAGGTATGATTACTATCGAGGTTGAATCAACAGCAGATACTACATTGTCTGATTGGATGTTCAACAACTTCCAGCAACAAAGTGGTTCTATTGTATTTTTGAAAAGAGATACTGAAGCAACTGCAAAAGAATTAAAATTTGTTGATGGATATGCTGTAAAGTATGTTGAAAATTTTGATTCTACTGGTAAAAATCCAATGACAGAAAGAATTACTATTTCTGCAAGAGAAATCTCTGTTGGAAACGGAGAACATATCAACGAATGGGTATAAGTCCATTATTTTATTTAACAAGATTATAATAATAATGGGGAGTGTTCTATCACTCCCCTTCTTTTCTTAAATTATTATTTAATTACATCATTCATTCTTTTTGAAAATCTTAATGTAATTAAATTTTTTAATTGTAATCCTTTAAAAAATATTACTTATGTCTTTTTTAGCAAAATTAGATCTTGATGGGGAAGAAATCAATATACTTGATTGCTCTTTTACCTTTAGACAAGATACAGATTATACAGGAAGACCTTGTGCAAAACCTCAAGGCGGACAAATTAGCTTACTTATAGAATCTACTTCTAAAACAGATTTTCTGGAATGGATGATATCTCCTTCTATAGTAAAAAAAGGAATCATTACTTTTTTTAGAAGAGATAACATGTCTAGTCTTAAAAATGTAGAGTTTTCTGAAGCTTATTGTATTGAATATTCAGAACATTTTAACGCTGATAGTGATAAACCTTTACAAATCCATTTACTCTTGTCAGCAAAAGAAATCTCAGTAAAAGGCACTACGTTTATTAACAATTGGCCTTCTAAGGTGTAATCAAATTTATTTTATATTTTGATGTCACCAGAACTTTAGTAAGTGATGTTTTACTCTCTTTTGTATTAGACCAACATACCGTTGATAGTATTCATTTGTAAAAGTAAATAGAAATCCCAAAACTAGCGCTGATAACAGATTTAAAGATGTTTAGTACAACAACCTTTGTTATTGACATTGTTTCACTTAATGATGAATGATCCATTCATCATTATTTTGTTACAGTAGTTAATTCTTAATGAGGTAAAAATAATTGATGTTTTTTGATATTTGTTTTAGTTATACTAAAAGAGTAAATATTTTACTCTTAATAACAGGATTCTAAAGCAATCACACTCACAAATATTATTTGGTTTCACTCAATATAACACATCTTAGCACTGCAACTAGTTTTTTCAGGTAATATTCACTTATGAATGTTACTAACTAATAGTAATGCCCTCTGAATCCTTATAATAATTCACGGTATATAAGAAATTAAGCACTCTATTTTATGCTGATTTAATAATATTATAAATTATTAAAAACTAAAAATTATGTCTTTACGGATGTGCTGAAAGCATGGTCAAATAATAGTTATCCTGGTTTATTAATTATATTTTGTCTTCATCACTTTAAAAAAGTAAAGTACAAAACCAAACATCCACCTATTGTAATACTGTTAAATATAGAATTATCATCATAAAAATACTACAGCTTTTTTTAATAAGTTTTGGTATAGTTGGTTGTGTTACTGAAAAAGAAATAATGGATATACGTTACACTTCGCGTAACGATATATATGAAAATTATATTTTAACTTAGAGAATACCGATAAGAGATTAAAAAAAAATCATAATTAAGTATTAGAAATAATTGAAAGAAACAAGTATGTTGTGGACTCTTTAAAAACTCTAAAAGCTACATGGATGATAGACCTGTAACTTTTGAAGACCATTTATATCAAAACTCATTTTCACTAACCGCAAGTGATGTTATTTTGTACAGGCCTCCGAGTGAATGGTCCTTAGATCCAGTAGCGGATAAAGACATTATTGTCCATTATAAAATAGGAGAAGAATACAACAACGCTACATTAAATATCAATGCAACGTTAACAGGAAGAGAATACAAATTAAAACTAAGTACAGATGCTTTAAATTTAGAAGCTCTATATCAAATTTTAAATACTATAAACTCATTACAACACCATAAAAAAACAATTAATTTTAAGTATCTTATTATTAACAATGAAAACGTTAATTTACTGAATATCATATACTCCGATAATGGCGAACACGTAGAGCTTACTTATCTTTAAAAAACCAAATTGCAATATAGATTATAAATTAACCATAGTTCAAATTAATATTGCTGGTAAGTTATTTTCATTTAATGAAATACTAAATATCAGTGATGTGGAAGAAGCAGAAATTGTTACCGTTTATTTTGCGAAAAAAAAGTAACTACAGTTTTCGAAGCAGATGCTATACATTTACAGCAAAAAGAAAACTTATTGTTTATACATCAATTGCAATGGTTATTGCATTTGATAATAGTAAACCAATTAATCGTAATAGTTATTCTATTCAAAACTAAAGTCTATGACAAACAAATTCTTATACGTATTTTTACTTTGTAGCAGTATTCTATTTTATAACTGCAACACAAAAGGATCTGATCAGCAAGCAGAATTAGATCCTAAACAAATAATTGAAAAAGCAGAACCTACAATAATCAATGTATCTAGTAAAACGATACATCCAAGTATTATTGACACCACTAGTTATTTAGCAGATTGTTTTTATGAAAATCTAACCCATAAAAAACAATCCTTTATAGCTATGGAAAATATCTTAATAGAACAAAACATCCTAAAAAATGAAACCCAAAAAGGTTATCAAGATTTTTTTATAAAATATGTACAATCTTCAAAACTTGGTCTTTACAATACTGCTCCCATACATAAAGGAAGTAAAAAATATTTTGAAAATAAACTAAAAATAGCAAACACCTTAAAAGCACATATCAAATCTGCTGAAAAATTTAAAGATAGGCTTAATCAATGCTATAAAATTCAATCAAAAAAGGTAGGATTTGAAAAGAGTCAAATAAATATTTTAATCGATAAAATCAATAAATTTTATAAACTCGCAGAAAGTGGTGAACTGGATAAAAAATACCCAAATAACACCCTACTTTATGTTTTGAATAAAGAGTTTCCCAGTGCTTTATTTAACCATATAGATACAAGGTTAATCCAATACTTAATGCTATATAGTTATTTACAAAAATATGATGAGGAGCAGATGAATCTCGAATATCAAAATGCCTTAGAAATGGTTGTGCTATTCAAAAAAGATTCAATCAAAGAAAAGACAACTAATAATTCTTCGATGGATAAATCACCAGTATCAGACCCTAATCATATCGAAATTATCGAAATGACTGACAAGGAGGTTGAAGATTTTACTAAAAATGGAGGTATCATTAAGTCAACTGAACCGGATGAATAAAGCCTTAAAGTAACTCTTAATGCCTGTGATATCTCTACTCCAGACTTTTATTCATACACCTTATAGTTACCCTACTAATTATAAACACATGTTCCTTATGGTATTGTCGAAATAACATTATTTGGTCGTGTTAATCTCTTTCTTATCCTACTATATTCTATCTTGTTTTTTCTGAAAGAGAAGAAAAGCTTATTTAAAATACGTCTTAAATTTTATTTGTTATTCTCATTATTCTGATATACATTTTTTTTAAAATCAAAAATGGAATCTTTTCCTTTAACATTTAATATACTCAATCTAAAATATTACATTAATAGCCTGAATAAAATTATAATTTTAAGTATTTTAGAGAGATTCAAAACTGAATATGAAAATTAACCTTATTATCATTATTGCAATCATTTTTTCTATAACTACCTCTTGTTCAGAAGAGACAGATGAAGCCTTATTAGAAAAAGACAGAAAAGAATTAATTGAGATTCTTGATACTCAAAAGGTACTAATATATAAGTTTGGTAAAGTATGTATTAGAGCATCGGTAGTAAATGATACCGTTTCTCCCGAACTCAAAGCATTCCGGTCAAAAATGAAAAAGGTATTTAGTACTATTGTTCATCATGACCCAGATGAAAGCTTATCAGTTTTAGAATATCTTTCCATTTATAGAGATTATCGAGATATGAGTAAATTTATTCAGAAGACCGATGAAGATCAGTTTCCTACCTTATCAGAAGCTATTAGAACTGTCTATGGCGTTAATAACACTTCTTTAGAACCCTATCCGGAGCTGGAAAATGCTGTAAAAATTTATATTCAAAATTTAGAACACGCCTTTCTTAGTACCATATTAGTAAGTAGTAGAGATATGGGAAAAGAACTCGCATTATATGAGTGCTCTAAAACTTATCCCGAGCTTCTGCCTGACCAGGAATCAAAACCCTTGATACGTTTCTTTAGAGGCTTTTTGTTTTTTGAAAAAGGATTGCGCTACCTGTCAGAAGATGAAATATCCAAAAATATTAGTTGGTTAGAAAAGCATCCGGAAGTAGCCTTGCCTTTAGTAAAAAAAATGTTTCAATGGGGAACTTTTGATAATACCCAAACACATATTGGTTTTCACGGTATCAACCATCTTTTTAGGGGATTAGACAGGCTAACAATGGAAAGAGAGATCGATGAACAACGAGCATTAGATGATTTTGAAATATTTATAAAGGACACTAAAAAATTAGGACTTCAAAACGAAGCAATCTGGGCAATAGAAACATTTTTATATTTGAAAAAAGAAGATAATGAAAAGGCTATTGTAGCATTATCAAAATTAAAAACAAGCCCCTTACTCTCTCTTGATGAAAAGAAAGGAATAGAAGAATCTATTAAATACCTTGAAGACAGACGACCTGATAAAGTCTTAAATGGGTTTTATGACAAATATTTTTTGACCAAAATAGCTTCAAAATATATATTTTCTATCCTTTCAAAAATTAATTGGGAAAAAATAATGAAAGATCAAAATGTACCACATACTGAAGAGATATTTGGTAGTATTGACGCTTTTGATGAGTTTATGAAAAATATGGATACCTATACGAGTGGAGATGCCATCAAAGAAACCGGAAAAGAGTTGCAAAAAGAAGGAACCAAACTTTGGGAAAAAGCAAAAGATGTGATTAAATAAACTAACCTCGATCTAAGGGTATGGGGTACCAAAAACAAGATCGCTTAATTACAAGAATCAGAAAACGAGATCTCTTAACCCTGATTATATTCACAATACTCGAGGCAAAACCTCATGGAATTTTATTGACTAAATAGAGACTTTTTTCAACGTTAATTTTTAGTAAGAAAAATAAAATTCCTTCAATTTATAAATAGTAATGGTATTAATGCACTTTATCGTCTTATAAATATGTTAAGATGAAACAAGTGTTGATTGCTTTTTTTTACATTAGACGATCAAACTTTTTCTTATGACAAGACTGCTTACCACTGCCCTACTCTTAACATCTATCGTTTTAGGTGCTCAGACAGATTCTAGAATTTATGATATTATCAATGCAGTCTCTGCTGATCATATAGAAAGGGATATTAAAAAATTAGCAGGTTTTGGAACTCGTAATACCTTTAGTGATACTATTTCTGATACCCGTGGAATTGGAGCTGCCAGAAGATGGATAAAATCTGAGTTTGATAGTATTTCGAAAACTTGTGATAACTGTTTACAAACCTTTTATCAGAAAGACTTTGTTACTAAGGAAATGGGGGCTCGTGTACCTAAAGATGCTTGGGTTGTGAATGTAGTTGCTATACAGAAAGGAACGAAGCACCCCAATCGATATATCATAATGAGTGGAGATATTGATTCTCGCGCCAGTGACACTATGGACTTTACCACAGATGCTCCTGGAGCTAACGATAACGCAAGTGGTATGGCTGGTACTCTAGAAGCAGCAAGAGTATTATCAAAATACTCTTTTGATAATAGTATCATATATGTTGGGCTGTCTGGAGAAGAACAAGGACTATTTGGAGGCAAAGGATTAGCAACATATGCTAAAGAAAAAGGTTGGGATATTATTGGAGTACTTAATAATGATATGATTGGTAATATCAAAGGAGTAGACGGTGTTATAGACAACAGATCTTTCAGAATATTCTCAGAACCTACTAACCCTATTGATACAGAAAAACAAATTAATAGAAGACGCTATTATGGCGGAGAGGTTGATGGAGTCTCAAGACAGCTTGCCCGATATGTACATAAAACAGTACAAACTTATATGCCAGAAATGAACCCGATGATGATTTATCGTCTGGATCGTTTTGGTCGTGGGGGTCATCATAAACCTTTTAATGATTTAGGATTTGCAGGAATTCGGATTATGGAAACCCATGAAAACTATACACAACAGCATCAAAATATTAGAGAAGAAAATGGAATTCAATATGGAGACGTAGTTGAACATGTTAATTTTGAATATGCAGCAAAATTAACGGCTGTTAATGCTATTAACTTAGCAAGTCTGGCTTGGTCACCTCCTCCTCCCACTGAAATGAAAATCGGTGGTATCGTAGAACCATCAGCAAAATTTAAATGGAATAAAAGTAATCACCCTGATGTGAAGGGGTATAAAATTTATTGGAGAGATACCACTTCTCCAACATGGGACTATAGTCGTTTTATAGGAGATGTAGACAATTTTGTATTAGAAGGTATTGTCATTGATAATTATTTTTTTGGTATGGCAACTGTAGGCAAAAATGGACATGAAAGCATTATTGCATTTCCGTCTGATATTTTTAAGGAATAAGGTTCAATATATATAATAGAACTATAAAACAATTCAAATTTTCAATCTGATTTTTACTATGTATTAATAGTTCTTTATAAGAATATTAATTCAAGACACTGAATAACAGAATACTAACTTCATTTAAGAATAAAAACTTACCTAAATCTTTCTAAACCTTTCAATATTTTCCTAATTTATTGTTAAAAAAAATAATTTTGTATCTTTAGCCCAGTAAATACGTGAGAAGTTGTGGTTTTGTAAACTTATTAAACACTATAAAAATGTTGTATTATTAAAAACTGAAGCTTTAAATTTAAATAAATCACTTCTTTTTAGTTAGATATTCTATAACTAAAAAAGTGTGGATCACATATGATTGAATTGTCATCTGGTATCCTATTTTAAATTAAGTATTTACATTGAGCTTAAATTATTTTTATGAGAAAAATTATACTAATTACTTTTATTTTCCTTTTAGGAAATAATTTTGCTGATGCGCAAATTAATTTTACAGGTTGCGAAAATGCAATTACACCAGGCAGTACAACGTTATTTCAAACAGGAACTACTAATGATGGTGGAATCATAAGAAACATCTATACCTCATCCCCTGCTGGATGTACCTTCGGAAATTGTGGTTATAGAATAATATGGAATGATGCTACCAGTAACTGGGAGGTGCTATTAAGTAATGATAATGGTGCTACCTATCAGGTTTTCTTGTATACAAATTCTTCTGCATCTTCTCCTAATCCACCAAGTCTATCCTTAGGCAGTTGGGTAAAAACCTTGAGTGCTTGCAATAATACTATAACTGCACTTAGTGGAGATGTTCAAAGTACGTTGCACCTACCAACGGCTTCTTCATTTATAGTAATGAATACCCTATTTCAAGGTTTAACCTATACTTTTAGTACTACAGATTTTGGATATTCTGATGGAGATGGAGATGTTTTAAATAATATAAGAATTACTGATATACCAGCAACGGGGACTCTGTATGTAGACGCTAACGATAATGATACATTTGATACAGGTGAAGAGTTATTAGATGGGACTGTTGTATCTAAAATGAACTTAGACGCAGGTAATCTTCAATATATTACCTCTGTTTCAACAAATTCATCTTTTAATTTTGAGGTAAATGATGGATTTGATTATAGTGACACTGCATATACTGCAACTCTAAATGTTACTCCAATTCCTACCGTTATTCTTTCAATTGCTGATTCAAGTAATCTTGAATCAATACTTTCTAATAATACAATCACTGCTACATTATCTAATGCTTACGGAGAAGATACTACTATTGATCTTAGTTTTGGTGGTACAGCATTGAATATATCTGATTACACATCCAGTGCATCATCAATTATAATTAGTGCAGGATCACTTTCTAATAATAGTAACCTTAAGAACACTCCTGATACCTTAGACGAGGTAGATGAGACAGTTATTATTGATATTATTGGAGTTATAAACGGATTCGAAAACGGTACACAACAACTTACATATACTATTATAGATGATGATACTACTCCAACAACAACTGGGTTAGCGGATCAAAACCTAATAGAAGATTTTACGAACTACACCATCGATCTGAACAATTTGTTTGATGATGCAGAAACAGATGATGATGATTTAATATATACCGTCTCAGGAAACACTAACATAGGAATATCTATTGATGCTAATGGTATTGCAACTATATCAAGCACTCTAAACTTTAATGGTACAGAAACTATCACATTTACAGCAGAAGACGAAGGAGGATTGACCGTAGATACATCGGCAGATTTTATAGTTGCTGCAGATAATGATCCCCCAACTACAAGCGGTTTAGGTGATCAAAATCTCATTGAAGATTTTACCAACTACACCATTGATCTTACCAATTTGTTTGACGATGCAGAAACAGATGATGACGATTTAATATATAGCGTCTCAGGAAATACTAATATAGGAATATCTATTGATGCTAATGGTATTGCAACCATCTCAAGTATTCCCAACTTTAGTGGTACAGAAACTATTACATTTACAGCAGAAGATGAAGGAGGATTGACCATAGGTACCACAGCAAATTTTATAGTTGCTGAGGAAGATGATATACCAATAATTACAGGTGACACAGAAGGATCTGTAACAGAAGATGAAGCCCCCATGTTAATCAGCACAGGAGATTTAGATGCTGTGGGCGGAGATGCTGGAGAAGATGAATTTATACCAGAGACTCTTACAGGTATTTATGGAACTTTAAGTATTACTATAAACGGTGATTGGGAGTATAATGCGGTTAATAGTCAGAACGCCATACAAGAGCTGAACACTGGAGACACTATAATCGACTCATTTACGACAACAAATGCAGATAATGTTACCACAGAAACTGTTGTAATAACTATTCACGGAGTTGATGACCAAGCTCTAAGTGTTGACGATCTTGACACGGAGCTATCTTCAATACATATATTTCCTAATCCTACTTCAGGAATTTTAAATATCAATACTACTGTGAAAAAAGTGATTTTGCATAATTATTTAGGAAAAAAAGTAATGGAAACACATAGAAATACTTTTAATGTAGCATCCTTAGCTTCAGGAATCTATTTTGTTTCTATTGAAACAGAAAAGGGTATCGGAATACAGAAACTGATTAAAAATTAGAAATACGAATACAATACTATTTTCACAGATCCTTCTTTTATAAAAGAAGGATCTGTTTTTTGGTACATATACTCAATTAATTTATTTACTTTTAAAATTAAAAAAAAATCAAAAATGAATAAATTTCTTTTCTTCTTAATGTTTTGTTTGAGTATCTCTTCCTATGCGCAAAAACAACAATTTACGCATCAAGATACACTGAGAGGTTCTATTACTGAAGAAAGAGCGTGGTGGGACCTTACTTATTACCACTTGGATATCGCGGTTCATCCCGATACTAAATCTATTACAGGAAAAAATACAATCCACTATAAAGTTTTAGAAAATCATCAAGTATTACAAATCGACCTACAATCGCCATTAATTATTAATAAGGTAACTCAAAACGATAAAGAGCTAAAAATAAGAACGGATGGAAATGCTCATTTTATCACCTTAATTGAAAAACAGAAGAAAGGTAGCATAAATACCATCGAAGTATTCTACGGTGGAAAACCCAGAGAAGCTGTTCGTGCACCTTGGGATGGAGGTATTTCGTGGAAAAAAGATGAAAACGGAAATCCCTTTATTGCATCTTCATGTCAAGGATTGGGAGCCAGTGTTTGGTGGCCTAATAAAGACCATATGTATGATGAGGTGGATAGCATGTTAGTAAGTGTTAATGTCCCAAAAAAACTAATGAATATTTCTAATGGCAGACTTCAAAAAGTAGAAGAACATGATAATGACACCAAGACATTTCATTGGTTTGTGAGCAATCCTATCAATAATTATGGAGTGAATATTAATATTGGAGATTATGTCCATTTTGGGGAAAAATATCAAGGAGAAAAAGGAATTCTTGATATGGATTATTATGTACTGCGGAATAACTTAGATGCTGCTAAAAAGCAATTTAAAGATGCTCCAAAAATGATGAAAGCTTTTGAACATTGGTTTGGCCCATATCCTTTTTATGAAGATAGTTTTAAATTAGTAGAAGTTCCTTATCTGGGTATGGAACACCAAAGTTCTGTAACGTATGGTAATAAATATATGAATGGATATTTAGGTAATGATCTTTCTGGTACCGGATGGGGATTAAAGTTTGATTTCATCATCATTCACGAATCCGGTCATGAATGGTTTGCTAATAATATAACTTATAAAGATGCTGCAGATATGTGGATTCATGAAAGTTTTACTGCATATTCTGAAAGTTTATTCCTTGATTATTATTATGGCAAAACGGCAGCTTCAGAATACATTATTGGTACACGTAAAGGTATCAAAAATGACAGACCCATTATAGGTACTTATCATGTGAATCACGAAGGATCAGGAGATATGTATTATAAAGGTGCTAATATGCTACATACCTTGCGTCAACTCATAGAAGATGATGAAAAATGGAGAATCATTTTACGAGGATTAAATAAAGATTTTTATCATCAAACTGTAACTACAAAACAGATTGAAGATTATATAAGTAAACATACTAATATTGATCTTACAGCTTTTTTTAATCAATACCTTAGAGATACAAAAATCCCTACCTTAGAGTATGAATTTAATGAGACTGGTTTAAAATACAGGTATGTAGATATTGTTAAAAATTTTGATATGCCGATTCGTTTAAAAGTGGATGGAAAAGATCAATGGATTACACCAAACGCTACCTGGCAAACAACCACATTAAAAGCTAAAGAGATTAATATTGACCCTAATTTTTATATTAAAGTACAATCTCTTTAATAGGTAGCCATACTTATTCATTCAGAAAAGATGCAAGTTTTGCATTAAAAAATCTGCTCAATTTTATTTTGTTTATCATTTTTAACTAAAGTTTAAACAATGTTACATTAAAAACTAAAAATCCTTGCCATATCTTTGAAAAAACTAAAATAATTATGAAAAATACGATTTTTATGATGCTAGCTATCATTGGTTTAACGACTACTGTAGCTTGTGGATCCAATGGAAAAAAAGAAAAGGCAAAAACAGAGGTAGAAACAGAAGAAATATCTCAAGTAGCCCCGGATATTAAAGAAGAGGTTGTAAGCCAAGAAAAAGAATTAGGCACGATTGTAGGTGTAGCTGCAGGAAACGAAAATTTCACGACCTTAGTGGCAGCTGTAAAAGCAGCTGGATTAGTAGAAACTTTAAATGGCACAGGGCCCTTCACTGTATTTGCTCCGGTAAATGCCGCTTTTGAAAAATTGCCTGAAGGTACTGTAGATGGTTTACTAAAGCCTGAAAGTAAAGAACAATTAACTGGTATTCTTACCTATCACGTGGTTTCCGGTAAGTTTGTAGCAGCTGATGTAGTAAAAGCTATAAGTGACAACAATGGTTCATTTGTAATTCCTACAGTTCAGGGAAGTAGTATAACAGCTTCTTTAGATGGAGAAAATGTAATATTAACGGACGCCAAAGGTGGTACTTCTAAAATAATAATGACTGATGTGGCAGCATCAAATGGAGTAATTCACGCTATCGATACCGTTGTGATGCCCTAAAACATAAGTAAAGACTGTTTAGTAATGCTATGAAAAGTTGTTACCTTGATAGGTAGCAGCTTTTTTTTTGTAAACTAAAGCTTGATCAAAATCATATTAGATCAATTTCTTTAAGATTTTCTATTCTGTTTCGTTCGAGAAATGCATCTATGGTTTCAAAATGTTCGATCACTCGTTGATTTTTAAACTCAAAAACCTTTTCTGATAATCCCTGTAAAAAGTCACGATCGTGAGAAACCAGTATCAAGGTTCCGTCAAAAGCTAGTAATGCTTCTTTTAACACACCTTTTGATTTTAAATCTAAATGATTAGTAGGCTCATCTAAAATTAATAGGTTTACGGGTTCCAACAATAATTTAACCATTGCTAATCGGGTCTTCTCTCCACCAGATAATACACTAACTTTTTTGTCAATATCATCTCCTCCAAACATAAACTGACCTAAAATATTTTTAATTTGTGTTCGTACATCTCCGGTTGCTACTTCGTCTACAGTTTGAAAAATCGTCAAGTCAGGATCTAATAGAGAAGCTTGATTTTGTGCAAAATAACCTACTTTAGCATTATGCCCGAGATCGCATTGTCCTTCATACGTAATTTCATTCATAATAGCCTTAATCATCGTAGATTTTCCTTCTCCGTTTCTACCTACAAAAGAAACTTTTTCTCCTCTGGATATAGATAAATTGGCTTCTTTAAATACGATATGATCACCATAACTTTTAGATAAATCTTTTGCAATTACAGGATAATCTCCTGATCTTATTGATGGTGGAAATCTAAGTTTTAGAGATGAATTATCAATCTCGTCAATCTCTATGATCTGTAATTTTTCCAGCATACGCTCACGAGAGGCTACTTGATTAGTTTTAGAAAAAGTTCCTTTAAATCGATCAATAAATGCTTGATTATCTGCAATATATTTTTGCTGTTCCTGATATGCCTTTATTTGATGCGCTCTTCGTTCTTCACGTAATTGGAGATAATGAGAATAGTTTGCTTTATAATCATAAATTCTACCCATAGTTACTTCTATGGTTCTATTGGTAATATTGTCTATAAATGTTTTATCATGAGAAATAACAATAACCGCTTTTGCCTTAGTAAGTAAAAAATCTTCTAACCAAATTACAGATTCTATATCTACATGATTAGTTGGCTCATCCAATAGAATTAAATCTGGTTTTTGCAATAAAATTTTAACAAGTTCAATACGCATTCTCCATCCGCCACTGAACTCACTTGTGGGTCTTGCAAAATCTTCTCTTTTGAAACCTAATCCTTGTAATGCCTTCTCTATTTCTGCATCATAATTAACCTCTTCTATTGCATAAAATTTTTCTCCGAGATCCGTTACCTTTTGTATAATCGCCATATACTCATCAGATTCATAATCTGTTCGGGTTTCCAGCTCCTTATTCAAGCGATCCATTTCATTCTGCATATCCGAAATCTGATTAAAAGCTTTGGATGCTTCCTCAAAGACAGTACAGTCATCATCTGTTAGCAAATGCTGAGGGAGATATGCTATTACAGTCTCTTTAGGAGCCCTAACATTACCTTGATTTGCCTTCTGTACTCCTGCAATAATCTTCATCATTGTAGATTTACCAGCTCCATTCTTACCCATTAATGCAATCTTATCATTTTCATTTATGACAAAAGAAACGTTGCTAAACAAGGTTTCACCACTAAACTCTACTGCAATTCCATCTACAGAAATCATACTTTATATTTTATATGATGCAAAACTAAAAAAAAGCATCATTCTTCAAAGGAATACTTCTTTATATTACAATGCTAATTATTGTGAGATATTAGAAAATATTGCTTTTTCTTTTTGGCAGTATTTGCCAAGCTCCACCTATGATAAATAATAAATTTGCAACTAATTTATTTTAGCAAAAGAACTATATGAAGATGGCTTAGATTACATAGAATTGTTTTACCTTGTGATAGATTCGACACCTTATTATTTTAAAAAATACGATAAGATGCATAGTATTCTAATTTACTTTTTTGTGATGATTAACACCCTTCCACTTATTAATTTTACTAAACAGAGTACACTTTCAGATTGGAATGTGGTTAATGATGGCGTTATGGGAGGTAGGTCTCAGGGTGAATTTTATATTAATCAAGAAGGGCATGCAACATTTACAGGTTTTGTATCACTAGAAAATAGTGGGGGCTTTACCTCTGTTAGACATCGCTTCCAAACGCTAAAAACAAATACGTATGATAAAATAAACATTCGTTTAAAAGGTGATGGCAATAGATATCAGTTTAGAACAAAGACATTTCAATCTGACCGTCACGCATATATCACATATTTTGAGACTACCGGAGAATGGCAAACCATAGAAATCAGCTTGCATGCTATGTATCCTACATTTAGAGGACAAAAAATTAATTTACCTAACTTTGCAGGAGAGCAAATGGAAGAAATTGCTTTTTTAATTGCCAATAAAAAAGCACAAAACTTCAGATTAGAAATTGATAGTATTGAATTACAATAATGTATTGATTAATAAAAGATTGACTTACCTATTTAAAATTACTATCTTTCTACTTCTTCTCTGAACTTGTATCGATGACAGATAAACCAGAATTATATTTCAAAAATGATACTGAATGGCGCTTATGGCTTCATGAAAATCACAAGATTTCTAACGGCGTTTACTTAATTTTCTATAAAGTAAAAAGTGATCAACCTAGTATGCGCTGGGAAGAAGCTGTGCGGGTTGCTCTCTGTTATGGATGGATAGACTCTACAGTAAAAAAAATAGATGAGAAACGCAGAAGACAATACTTTTGTCCGCGTAAATCCAAGAGTGTATGGAGTAAAGTGAATAAAAATCATATTATAGAACTTACAACAACCGGATTAATGCAACCAAGCGGTTTGCAAGCAATAGAAATTGCTAAAAACAATGGTTCTTGGAATGCAATAGATAATGTAGAAAACGGAATAATACCGGTAGATCTTCAAGATGCGTTTGATAAAAACCCTGTCGCTTATAAAAATTATATAAACTTTAGTGCTGGATATCGTAAAAGCTATTTATACTGGCTATATCAAGGTAAAAGACAAGAGACCCGTGATAAACGGATTAAAGAAATTATTACCCTTTGCCAAAACAATATAAAATCCAGAAGTAATCGGTAAATAGTATTTGTGAAACTAATTATTTTCTATATTACTCTTAAATAAAAAAATAAATTATGCAATTAGCACAGATAAACATAGCAGAAATGCTTGCTCCGATAGACGATCCAATTATGAAAGATTTTGTAAACAATCTGGATCGAATTAATCAACTTGCTGAAGAGAGTAATGGATTTATGTGGAGACTTACTGGAGAAGATGATAACGCAACTGCAATTACAGTGTTTGACAACGTTTTTTTAATCATTAATATGTCTGTTTGGGAAAATACAGAAACGCTCTATGACTTCGTCTATAAAACCGCACATAGAGAAATCTTACAAAGAAAAAAAGAATGGTTCCATAAACTTCCACGCATGCATATGGCCTTTTGGTATATAGAAAGTGGGCATCATCCTACTCCGGAAGAAGCAAAAGAACGTCTGTATTATTTGCAAGAACATGGAGAGACTCCATATGCCTTCACTTTTAAAAGTAAATTTACCGCTGAAGATTCTCTACAGTATAAAAAAGTATAAATTAAGTAACGCAGCAACTATAATCTATTGTGTACTTTTTAACGTAGCTCTAGTATTACAAAAGAACATATCAAGAAAATAATTAGTAATACAAAACTCAGCTTTACAATAAACTAAAAAACAACTATTTATCAGTAAATTTGAAATAAACCAAAAATAACATACGGCTAAACAACAAAATCGTTACGGAATACCGTAATATATACAATTATATTTATTATATACACTATTTTATATAATATATTTTTACTGTACTCTTGTTCCCTAATCATAAAATCATTTCAAAATGAAAAAATTTATTGCATTGGGGCTATTTGCCTTTGGAACATTTGCTTTCGCTAACACAGAAAAATCATCCATTAACAATCTTACAACAGCTACTGCTATAAACAATTATGACGACATGTACACCTGTAGGATAGATGTCTACGATAGTCATGATGGTACCGTACATATTGAAATAGAAACGTGTTGGTAATATTTAATTAGCCTAGGTAACTAAACATCATCATCAATCAATCTACTAAAAGCTTTTTTAGTAGATTGATTACATTATTGAAATCAATGAATACTATTTTTAAATTTACTCTATTTTTATTTCCTTTTTTAATTTTTGCACAATCTTATGAGATCACCTATCAACGGTATGCTTCTCGATATGATGGTAATCTTGATGATGTGATAAAAAGGTTAACAAACCCAAAAAGTGATATCCATAAAGAACAAAAAAATGAACTAACGCTAGTATATACCGATGGCATTTCTATTTGCGGATCAAATTTAGTAGGGTATATTAATAAAAATGCCTCTAAAGAAGAATATACGCCCCAAGTATCACAAACTATCCATTATAAAAACCAAAAAGATAATACGTTAATAAAAAGCCTTCCTAATTGGATTCCTGCAATCTATGGACAGGATATTAGAGTAAAGTCTAAATTATTATCATTTGATTGGCAGATCACTAATACAACTTCTTCTATCTCTGGTTATAATTGCCACCTGGCGACTACTACACTTGATAACGGTGATAAAATTATAGCTTGGTATACAGATCAAATCGGGATCAATGATGGCCCCTATAATTACTGGGGATTACCTGGGCTTATTTTGCAATTACAAATAAGTAATCGAGTACTTCTAATAGGTACAAGCGTTAAGAAATTAGATAAGATAATAGAAATTCCCATACCTGACAAAGGCGATATAATGACACCAGAGGAGTTTAAGGTTTTACAAGAAGAGGTATTAAAACCTAGAACTATAACAAGACCTGATGGTTCTACAGTAACAATTCGCCGTTCGGAATAATTCTACAATAGATTACTAAGCCATGTTTACATCTATTTGTTAATCAATCAAATGATGAGATTTTAGAAATTCTTAAAAATTAGATGATTTCATAACGTTTATATACTTTTTTACACACAGTAATTTTTACTTAACTATTTAATAGTTATAATATTCTAAACATCTTATACTTTCTTTGCTTTTACGAATAATGTGTATGCTTAAAATTTTTAATCTTTTTATTCTGCTATTCATAGCTTCTTACAGCCATGCTCAATATGAGATTAAAGGTAAAATTCTATCATCAGAAACAAATCCTGTTTCCTTTGCGACTCTACAATTACTAAATAGCACCAATAAAATCATAGCATATGCCATCACTAATCAAAAAGGAGAATATAGTATTCAATTCACCCATCCAGGTTCGTTTATAATAAAAGTTACTCATATCAGCTTTGTACCCTTGCAGGAACCGATTACTATAGACAAAGAAGATTATGTTATAACAAAATCATTTACAGTATTAGAAAATGCACAAAGTCTGGATGAGGTTGTTTTGGCAATAGAACCTAAAGTGATGAAAATACAAAATGATACTATCACCTATAATTTAAAAAAACTAACAGACGGAAGAGAAAATAACCTTGCAGAAATTATTAAAAAGCTACCAGGTGTTAGAATAACAGGTAGTGGGCAAATTACTGTAAATGGTAAAGTTATTAAAAAACTACTGATCGATGGAGAGGAACTGTTTAAAAAACAACATCGATCTACAGCAGAGAGTATTACTTCTGAAATGATTGAGGGTATACGATATCTCGATAAATTTAAAGATTTTGGGAATATCAAAGGGTTTGACAATAAACAGATGCGCGCATTGGACATTAGTATAAAAGATGAGTTCAAAAATCGCATCACCGGAGATATCAAAATGCAAGGAGGACATAAAGATAAGGCATTAGCGCATGCTAATGTATATCAATTAGGAGGACAACTAAAAATTGGAATGATTGCTGACTGGAACAATTTAGGAAAACAATCCATAACCTCATATGAGTATCAGGAATTAACTAGTACTATCGAAGCAGAAGATTTCAGTAGTATGAATGAAAATGAACTGCCAGATGAAGATGCCCCCAGATTTTTTGATCCTACTACAGATATATCCTCTAGAGAAAATCTATTTGCCGCCATTAGTTTTATCTATAAACCTTCTGATACATTTAAATTTTCATTATTAAACTTAGCTAGTAATACTAATCAAAAACAACAATTCTTCATAAAACGAACCTTTTTTGAAAATGAAGACCTGTTTTTAGACGAAAATCGTAACATTCAAAGTAATTTTTTTATTAATACTACCATCGCTAATTTAGGATATCAACCGGATGATCAAATTTTTATCAACTATAAAATCAATTATAGCCCCAGGAAAACTAACGAGGATATTAAGATCGCACTAATAAATCAGGACAAGAATACCAATTATTTACAAAACACTAGTAATCAAGGCTACCTATTAGATCAACAACTTTCTATAGTAAGCAGGATTGGCTATAAGACTTTATTCAAGTGGTCTGCATTGGCCACAATACAAAAAAACAACGATAACTTAGATATATTCTCTAATGAGCCTTTTTTAGGATTAGATTTTGATAATGATACTGCTCTTTTCCAATTTAAAAATAGAAATACTCAGCGTTTTGGTTATGAACTGCAAACCGATACAAAATTTAAAAATTCAAAATTACGATGCTATCAAGGGATATTTTTTAATAAAGATAATTTTACCAGTATCGTAGGCCAGCGCAATTCATTCTCTACTAGTGTTTATACGGACCGTACTAATAGTTATATTGGAGCTTTATATAAAGGAAAAATTACCCAAAAGCTAGAATATACAGTAGATATCGCATATAAATATTTATTTTTTAAACGGTTTGAACTAGATATGGATACGTATTTTATAGCTCCAAAATTTTATATCGATTATGACCTAAGTACTTCTAAAAGATTTGATTTTGAATATTCTTATGATATTGATATACCTGACAGTCCTGTATTCAATAACGCCTCTGTTATTCAAGATTATTTTACATTACAAGCACCTAGTGATATTAAACAAAATGCTATTTTCGCTTCGCATTCGTTTAGAGTATCTTTTTCTAAATTTAATTCGACAACAGGTTCTAATTTTATTGCTTTTGGTAATTATAACTATGCTCCAGAATTTTTATCTCTAAACTCTTCGGTAGACACCAACAATACCCTCAATACATCCAATATCATCGCTACCAATAAACATCAAATCATAATAGGAGCAAATATCAATCGGCGTATCAAAAAACTCAAATCAAACATATTTATAAATACAACTGGTTTTTTTAGCGAAAGTAAAAACCAAATAAGTTTACAAGAAAATCTGGAAAAGACACTACAATTTCAACAAAAAGCAGGAATGTATTCCGGATATAGAAAAGGAATCAATTATAGTATAGGAATTGATTATGAAATTACTCAATACAATGCTACCTTAAATACTATTAAAACCAACTCAACAATTATAAAACCTTACCTCTACTTAACCGGAAGTCTTTTTGCAAAAAAATTACTTTGGAGTTTTGGAGCAGAATATGCTACTTTTACTACGGATGTTACTAACACTAATTTTTTTGATCTCAAACCAAGCATCACCTATCTTTTATCCAAAACCTGGAAAGTAATATTAGAAGGAAGCAATATACTAAATATGAATAGCGCAGAAATTACTGACAATGTAAATACATCCAACTATACTGAAAGAAGGATCAGTAACACATTAGAAGGATATGCAATCATAGGTATATATTATAGAATGTAGAATACCTATTTATACTTATATAGAAACTATATTATCAAACTGAGCAGTTGATTATTCCACTTTAAAAAAGAAATTAACCCATCCCATTACTTCATAAATAAGCATTTGAGTCCGTATTTTTATAGTTAAAATTGATAACCATTTAAATTAATAAATGATTTAAATGACCCTAAACTTTTCAATTTAAATGACCAACATTTCTATTAAACTATGACTAACAAATTATAAAAAACTAATATCTCCCTAAAATTTGGTAAACAGATAGTTTCCATACTAATAATATTACATTATCTTTAATTCTTCTGTTAAAGCCTGCAACCATATGCAAATAAAAATACCTGCTCTTTTTCTTTTATTATTACTTGTACTCGGAGCATTCTCTTGTTCTAAATCCACTGATTTAACAAAGGAAGAAAAAGAATGGTTACAACAGAATGATAGCATTACAGTTGCTGTATTTCCATATTATATCCCTTATCAATTTATAAATAACAGCAAAAATATTGATGGAATATTTATAGAATATTTAGACCTCATAGAAGAAAAAACAAACTATACGTTCCAAAAGAAATATTATACAGACTGGACGCAGCTACTAGAAGATGTTAAAAGAAACGAAGTAGATATTATACTGGAGATTCAGGAAAGTGATAATAAGAAAAGTTTTTTGACATTCTATCCTCCATTATTTGAATCAGATCAGGTAATTGTAACAAAAAAAGAAGCCTCTTTTGGAATTACAATAAATTCATTGCATCACAAGAGATTAGTATTACCAAAAAATTATGCAATTACTGAAAATTTAGAAAATCAATATCCTGCATTAAATATTACTACCGAAGATGATGATATTACATGTCTAAAAAAAGTAGCAGACGGTACTTATGATGCTTATATCGGACCTAGAGCGGTCGTTAATTTTATGATAAGAAACCAAAGACTTGACAACTTAGTTGTGAAAGGAAAAACCCACTATACCTATAAGCCAGGATTAGCTGTAAGAAAAAACAATCCTATACTTAACAATATTATTGACAAAACTTTTCATAAAATCACCAAAGAGGAAAAAGAAACTATTCTTAACAATTGGTATTATAATACAATTACCCCGTATTATCGCACACCAAAGTTCTGGATTACATTCTCTGTTCTTTTATTATTTATAGTATTATTAATCGCATCGCTAAACTATTATTTAAAGTATAAAATAAAACAGCGGACAGAAGATTTATTGATTGCAAAAGAAATTGCTGATGAAAGTAATAGGTTAAAAACAAATTTCATTAACAATATTCCTTATGAGATTAGAACTCCTATGAACAGTGTTATTGGACTTTCTAAATTATTGGATCATAAAGAGCTTTCTATAAAAGAAAGAAAAAGAATAGCTGACCTGATTATCGGAAATAGTAAACTTTTAATTTCTATTATAGATAACATTCTTGAAATTTCACTATTACAAACAAAAAGAATAACACTTAAACCATCAGAGTTTTGGCTTAATACTTTTTTACAAGATCTTCATAGTATCTACAAAATAAAAGCTGAAGAAAAACACATCAGTTTTACTATTAAAAATCATGTGTCAGAATATCAAAATCTCCTTTTTATTGATAAGTATAAGCTCCTTAAGATTCTCACAAATCTGATTGATAACGCAATTCAATTTACTAATCAAGGTCATGTGACCGTTAGCTGTGCATTACAAAATAAAAAATTAATCTTTCTTATAAAAGATACTGGTATTGGTATGAATCAAGTATCTCAGAATACAATTCGAAAAAGTCTGACAAAAATAAAAAATAATTCAAATAAACATCTTAAAGGATTTGGTTTTGGGCTTACCATCGCTAAGAGAAACATAGATTACCTAGAGGGTTTCATAACATTTACCAGTAAAAAAAATGAAGGAACTACATTTTCTGTAGAGATTCCATATCATCAAACGATAAATTCTAAGAGGGATGCAAATGATAATGACCAAAAAAGGTGTGTCGCTGATACAATAGAAAAACAAGTAATACTAATAGTAGAAGACAATAATGTTAACTATTTTTTCCTAAAAACTCTTTTAACTAAAATGGAGGGTTTTGATTTCATAATTTATAGAGCAGCAAATGGTAAAGAGGCCATTTCTATTTGCCGTAATCATAATACTATTGATCTTGTACTTATGGATATTAAGATGCCAATAATGGATGGATATGAGGCTACCAAACACATTAAAAAACTAAGACCAAGCCTCCCGATTATTGCTCAAACAGCGTTTTCTGCTGAAGAAGATATACAAAAGGCTTTCTCAGCTGGATGTGATGATTTTATTTCTAAACCAATAGATCAAAAACGATTAAAACTTTTAATGCGAAAATATTTTTTAAAGTTCAAAAGAAAGGAAAGAATCAAAAATACGATGAATAGATGATCCATAAAACACTACTTTATTTGATCTTACTTTCTCTAACCTTAAGCGTTTCAAGTTGTGGAGAGGAAGCTAGGGTTTTAAATAGTTCTGAAAAAAAATGGTTAAAAGACAAAGATCATATTACTGTAGCCGTATTTCCTTATTACCCACCTTATCAATTTATAAATGAAAGTGATAATATTGATGGAATCCTTATTGAATACCTTCACCTCATAGAAAAGAAAGTCAACTATACATTTGAAAAAAAATATTACAGTGATTGGAATGCACTATTGAAAGATTCAAAGGGGAAAAAGGTAGATATCGTTTTAGAAATGCAGGAAACCAATTATAAAAGAAAGTACATGAATTTTTATGCTAACTTTTTTGAATCTTCATTCGTATTAGTGGTAAAAAAGGAAAATAATACTAATACAAAATTAAATGATTTTACTAAAAACAAAACGATTGCGGTTCCAAAAGGATATGCTATTGACGATTATCTGAGAGAAAATTACCCCAATATAAATATTAAAAATTATCCTGACGATATCACTTGCTTAGTAAATCTTCAATCTGGTGAAGTTGATGGTTTTATAGGACCCAAAGCTGTAGTAAATTATATAATTACTATGAACAATTTTAATGATATAAAAATTGTATCAAAGACACATTACAATTACGAACCAAGTATTGCTGTAGATAAGGACAATAAAATTCTGAATAGTATTATTCATAAATCTGTTAATTCAATATCTGAAGAAGAAGAATCAAATATTTTTGATAATTGGAATTTTAATGTTGTGAAGCCTTTTTACAAAAAATCTAAGTTCTGGAAATTTTTATCATTAGCAATCCTATGCATTCTACTAAGCGTAAGTGCTATTCATTTTTTTCTAAAGTATAAAATCAATCAAAAAACAATCGAATTACAAATTGCAAAAGAAAAAGCTGAAAAAAGTAGTCGTATGAAAACCAATTTTATACAAAATATATCGCACGAGATAAGAACTCCCATGAATGGGATTATTGGTTTTTCTGATTTATTGAAGACTGATGACATCACGGTAGAAGAACAGAAAGAATTCACCCAAATTATTGTAAATAGTAGTAATGAGCTTATAACTTCTGTACAAAATATTCTGGAAATATCAGGATTAGAATCTAAACACATTAAAGTTCGTATTGAGAAAACTAACTTAAATAATCTATTAAAGGAATTAATACTTTTTTACACCTCAAAAGCACAGAAAAAAAAGCTAACTATTCATCACGAAAATGATATTAATTCTCAACAAAGCCTCATTTTAGTTGATAAAGTAAAAATTAAAAGCATTCTTAATAATCTTATTGATAATGCGATTAAATTCACAAATTATGGTAATATTATAATTTATTCGTACATTGAAGATGAAAAAATTATTATTTCCATAAAAGATACTGGAATTGGAATAAAGAAAGATGATCAACACATTATTTTTGAAAGCTTTTCTCAATCAGAAAAAGAAATATCTAAAAATTTTGGAGGGCTAGGGCTAGGGCTCTCAATATCAAAAATGAATTCCGAATTAATTAATGGTAAAATTTCATTTTTTAGTAAAGAAAACAAAGGATCACAATTTACTTTAACCATTCCTTATACACCAATAGAAGATGCATAAAACTACTCAACATACTGTAAGAAAAGACGTTTTGACACTTAACAAATATGGTGTCCTTATAACGGAGGATGGAGAGGTCAATTTTTTACTTCTTAAAATCGTTCTTACTAAAATGAAAGATTTTAATTTTGAGATCTATCGTGCAAAAAACGGTAAAGAAGCGGTAGATATCTGTCAAAAAAATAAAGATATTGATTTGATCCTTATGGATATTAAAATGCCTGTAATGGATGGTTATGATGCTACAAGGCGTATTAAACAGATAGCTCCCTACATGCCTATAGTTGCTCAGACTGCTTATTCTACACAAGAAGATATTGAAAAAGCGTTAGCTGCAGGATGTGATGATTTTATAGCAAAACCAGTAGATCGAACAATATTAAAGCCAATTCTAAAAAAGTATCTTTGTTCTGTTTCTAAATAACTTTATCGCTGTCTTGTTCATAAAAATTTCTCATCTTTATTAATGAATACTTCCAATTTAAGAAAACAATATATAGGCTTTCTTAAAACACATTCCTTATGGATTGATAAAGCTCCATTTTCTAATTTTTTATTTGATTTTGAAATTGATGCTAACGCAAAACCAATCCCTAAAATTATTCAAATTAATATACCTGATAATGAAGTATTAGGAAAACGAATAGAACACTTTTTTGAATACTATATTAACTCTGTACATCACTATAAAATTCTATTAAAAAACAAACAAATATTTAAAGATAAAATTACAATAGGTGAAATTGATTTTATCATAGAGGATCATACACAACAACTTCTCATACACGTGGAACTAGTTTACAAATTTTACCTCTATGATCCAGATGCTTCTGCCATAGAACTTCAAAAATGGGTGGGTCCAAATAGAAAAGACCGTTTCATTGATAAGATAGAAAAACTAAACAAAAAACAATTACCACTACTCCATCGCCCAGAAACTGAGGCTGTCTTACAGAAAATAAAAATTGATACTAAAAATATATTACAACAGATATGCTTTTTAGGTAATTTGTTTGTTCCACAAAGTTACAAAGGAAAGATGCTTCCTTTTATCAATAATAAGTGTATTGTAGGTTTCTGGATCCACTGGCAAGAATTTATTCCAGAAGATTATGAAAATGCACTCTTTTTTATTCCAAACAAACAAGACTGGATGGTAGATCCAGAAAGTAATGATATCTGGTACTCATTCTTCATCATTACAGAAAAAATTAAAAATAACATGTTACAAAAAAAAGCAACACTGCTTTGGATGAAAAGCAGTGAGACTCTTTTTTCTAAATTTTTTATTGTTTGGTGGTAATACTATATTCTGAATAGTATAAAGCTACCTATTTCCTTCTACATAAGTGAGATAATGATCTAAATTAAGTGTAACAAAACGACCTCATACTAGAGACCGCTAATATAGCTACCATATAAATCATTAAAACGAAATCCTTCAGACATTCTATATTTGCTTAACTTTTGATGCTCTACCAATCCCCATAATAAGAATTCCTTCATAAAATAAGTTTCGTTTGCATTAAGTTCTTTATGATACGTTTTGATAAGATCGTTTAATGGAGGTATACTGTCTAACTTTTCTGTATACTCAGAATCCACTATATCTTCTAAAAGCTCAAAACCACTCTGTTCAAAAAACCAATCTATCAATTCCTGATAAGGGCTTTTTTCACTTTCTTTTTCCAACTTTTCTATTTTAGGGAAATATTCTGAAAACAATGTTTTGATCGCACCAGATATAAGAGACTGAGCAACAAAAGCCGCTCCTTCTTGCTCTCCTTCATAGACTAATTCTACTTTTCCTGTAATTGCCGGTACTATGCCCATAAAATCACTCAATCGGAGCAATGTTTTTTCCTGATCAAACTTTAATGTCCTGTACTCTGCGGTACTTAATAAGTTTTCATAAGCGGTAATGCTCATTCTTGCACTAACTCCACTTTTGCTATCAATAAATTCACTATCTCTAGCTTCAAAACTTATTTGTTCTAATAATTCCTTGGCTAACTCTGGCACATATACTAACTCTTTTTGTCTGGTATCTAGGCGGGCTTCCTGTTGCGTAATCATTTTCGCAATATCAATAGTTTCCGGATAATGAGTAAGAATCTGTGAACCTATTCTATCTTTTAAAGGAGTAACAATACTCCCTCTATTAGTATAATCTTCTGGATTAGCTGTAAATACAAACTGCATATCTAGGGGTAACCGTAATTTAAAACCTCTAATCTGAATATCTCCTTCTTGTAAAATATTAAATAAAGCAACCTGTATACGTGCCTGAAGATCAGGCAATTCGTTAATAACAAAAATACATCGATTAGCTCTTGGTATCATCCCAAAGTGAATAACCCGATCATCCGCATAACTCAATTTTAAGTTTGCAGCTTTAATAGGATCTACATCGCCAATAATATCAGCTACGGTAACATCTGGTGTTGCCAGTTTCTCAGCAAAACGATCTTTTCTATGCATCCAAGTAATAGGTGTTTCATCACCTTTTTCTTTGAGTGTGGTAATTGCATATCTCGAAATAGGATCAAAAGGGTCATCATTAATCTCAGAACCTGCAACTACAGGGATCCACTCATCTAACAAATTAATCATTTGTCTTGCCAGACGTGTTTTTGCCTGTCCTCTTAATCCTAATAAGTTTATATTATGCCGCGATAAAATCGCTCTTTCTAGTTCGGGAATAACTGTATCCTCATACCCATGAATTCCAGTAAAAGTAGCTTCTTTATTACCAATCTTAGTTCTTAGGTTGTGCCGTAATTCATCTTTTATACTTTTTCTTTCATATCCAGAGGCTTTTAATTCACCAAAAGTGCTTATTTTTTCTTTATTCATATGTATATATCAATTATTTTTCTTTTTCAATTCTATTTATTTAGCCTCTTATTCTTTTTTTTCTATTAGTTTCATAATCTTCAAAAATCATTTCACCCAATCCCTTCAATCCTGTATAAAACGCTTTCCCTTGATTTGCCTTTGTAAATTCACTAACAAACTGCATAAGGTATGGGTCTTGTGCGATCATAAAGGTGGTGATAGGTATATGTAATTTACGTGCTTGTTGTGCTTTTACATAACATTTATTCACGATGTTTCGATCTAAACCATTACTGTTTTTATAATATTGTCCATCCGGTAATCTAAGACAACTTGGTTTACCATCTGTTATCATAAAGATTTGCTTATTTGTATTTCGCTTTCTTCTTAACATATCCATTGCTAATTCCAATCCAGCTACTGTGTTAGTATGGTAAGGACCTACTTGTAGATATGGCAGATCTTTAATCGCTATAGGCCAGGCGTCATTACCAAAGACCAGTATGTCTATAGTGTCTTTAGGATATCTGGTTGTGATTAATTCTGCTAATGCCATGGCAACTTTTTTTGCAGGTGTAATTCTATCTTCTCCATACAATATCATACTATGACTAATATCAATCATTAATACTGTACTCATCTGTGCCTTAAACTGCGTTTGCTCTACAATTAGGTCATCCTCCGTAAGGTTAAAATTACCAACTCCGTGATTTATTTGAGCATTTTTTAAACTTTCTGTTATAGAAATACGATCTAGTGAATCTCCATATTGGTAATTTCTGAATTCACCAGCATGTTCATCTCCTCGTCCTACAAATTTAGTTCTATGATTTCCGGAACCACTACGCTTTAGGTTTCCAAAAATTTGATCTAAAGCCCTTTGCCTTATAGATCTTTCAGTCTTTGAAGTTATAGCCATCCCCCCCTTGCCATCAGGCTTTATTTCTTCTTTGATATAACCTTTCTTTTTTAGGTCTTCAATAAAATCGTCCATGGTATACTCGTCATCAGTCAACTTATATTCCTTATCCAACTCTTTCATCCAATCCAAAGCTTCGTCTAAATCTCCAGATGTATGTGTAATAATCTCTTGAAAAATATCAAATAGCTTCTCAAAAGGTGACTGTTCAGGAGCTTCATATTTTTTAAAAGTAAACCCTTTTCTCATAATTTCTTTTTCCTTTTTCATCTTACTAAAGTTTTACTTGTATTTGACCGCATGTCCGTTCATGACGAAAGAAAACATACATATTCTAAAATTACTACATTTTATATAACTAATGAAGATATATACGTGTATTGATCAAATAATTAACAAAAATTTTACAACTCAATTTTACACTTTACACTTTGAGTAAAGCATACTAAATAAATTAATAAAACAATAGTTCAGTCTTTTTACTCATAACATCCTTAGAATCAAATAAGGATGATTTTATAATCATACGCTTTTACGTAAATAAACCTACACTACAAAATAATTTGGGGTTATACAGACAGGTTTGTGATCACTATAATCCATTACTGCGTTATTCATATGATTTTTAACAAAAAAAATGCATATATTATATTTTATAAAGCTTATCTTTATAATCACCCTTTTTTTAAGATTTTTATTAGTAAAATTAAAAGTAGTATGGCGATTATTTTAATTATCTGAATAATTATATAAGAACGCAAAATGATGCATTGTATATGATTGTTCATAACACTTCAATTATGAAACAATATTTACTTTGCATAGTATTTCTATCATTGACTCTTCCTTCTTTTGGAATAGAGCATTATCAAACGTCCATATCTAACAATGCAGCGCAAAATGGCAATGATCGCGAACTCACACAAGAAGAAGTAAAAAAGCGAGGTATTGATCTTTTAGCGACTAAGGTGATTGAAGGTATTGAAGATATCAATTTAAAGAACATGGCAAGATCTTCTATATTTGAAACCTCTTATGGTTTTCGTTGGAAAATGTTTAACGTAAAAACCGGCAAAATATTAATCATTAAAGTAAATCAGGATTTCCAACTATTATCTGCAAAACATAGTGTACGATCTTAAATACTTTTAATACAATTTAAAAAAAATGTAAGATTTATATATTTTTTTCAAAATATCTGTATATGATTAACGCAAGATCTTAGTTCAAAACAACTAGGACTCATTCTTACTAATTTAATGATTTTGAAACAATCAATTTGTTATCTCACATAGCATTTAATTCTATATAATAAAATTAATTTACTTAATCTATTTCATAATGTATGAGTTTCATGGGTTTGTGCACTGATAAAAAAAATTACTTTTATATAACTATTTCGTAAACTATCTTATCGTAATATTCCCTATTTTTATCTTATCATCTTAAAACCTAAAAAATGAAATTCATAAAAAAAATGATTCTGTTATCTTGTATATGCCTAGCATTTTCCTGTGAAACAGAAACTGATTCGGAAATAGAACAAAAAGTAACCGCTGATTTAATAACCACCTTAAAGTTTGATGTTGTCATCAAGCTTATAGAGCCAAGATCTGGTCAAGAAATATCTGCGTCTACATTACCAGGATATGCCGCTAGAAATCTTGAAACAAATGAAATTTACTACACTTCTCAACGTGAGGTTGATTTATTTGAGAGTCTACCTACCGGTACCTATCGTTTTGACGCGTACGACGGATATTTTGATGGAGCTTCTTCCGTTATTGCCGAGGTAAGTCCAGCGTTCGAAACGGAAGATGGATGGATTGAAGTAACTCTTAACTATTGGTCAGAATGATCGAGATAGTTCACAACAAGACGAAGTACATTAGATAAAGAAAGTATTAGTTATAAATACTTTCTTTATATCTCATTCACACCAATTTAGTAATTACTTGTGTTTCTGTATGTAGTGTTTTGTGAACCGGACACTTATCCGCTATTTGCAATATTTTTTCTATTTGCTTATCATCTAAGTCTCCTTCGAGTTTAATCTCTCTATGAAAAGTATCTATTTTAGCCAATGGATCTTCACAATTTTCACAATCTTTAGCATGAGATTTACTATAACTGGTATGAACTTCTACATTTTTTAAATCCCAATTCTTTCTTGCTACATACATTTTTATGGTCATAGCTGTACAGGAAGCCAACCCAGCTGCTACGAACTCGTAAGGCGATGGTCCAAAATCGTGACCGCCTACTTCCTCTGGTTCATCAGCTATCATAAAGTGACTACCTACTTTCATTTGAGTAGTGTATCCGTCCGTATCATCTAAATTTGCTACTACTTGATGATCACTTTTCAACTTAGGTTCTCTGACAGGCATATCTACATATCTGGATGACCAACCTGCAATGACTTCTCCTACATACAAAGAATCCTTTTTATTCATTAAAAGATGATCTGCTCCATCAATAGAAACAAAACTTTTAGGATGTCTTGCTGCCAAATATATTTCTTCTGCATTTTTAATACCTACTGTTGCGTCCTGAGGAGCATGCATAATCAAAAGTGCTGTGTCTATTTTTCTCACTACTTCTGGAAGTGATTTAGTCTGTAGATCTTCCAGGAACTGCTTTTTTATTGTAAAATCTCTTCCACTCAAACTCACCGTGGCTTTACCTGTAGTATTTATCTCTTCTATACCACTCTTTAATAAGTGCTGTACGTGAGTCGGATTAGAAGGAGCACCAATAGTAGCTATAGCTTTGACAGAATCTATTTTAGTCGCGGCAAATATAACTGCAGCACCACCCAAAGAATGCCCTACTAAAAGAGAAGGAGCTTTATATTCTGCTTTCAAAAAATCCGCTGCTGCTATTAAATCTTCTACATTACCAGAAAAATTAGTATCTGCAAAATCACCTTCGCTTTCCCCAAGACCAGTAAAGTCAAATCGCAAAACTCCAAATCCCTTTGCCGTCAATGCTCTACTGATATTACGAATAGCACCGAGGTTCTTATTACAGGTAAAACAATGTGCGAAAAGCACAAAATTATGAGGGTATTGATCAGCAGGTAGTTCTAAACGCCCGGATAATGTGTGACCATCAACATTAATAAAATTAACTTTTGTAAGACTCATTGAATAATTATTTATATTCAATGTCGATTTTTTTTAAGAATTATAACACTTTTATAGGTTAAAAGTATGTTAATCCATACGTCTATAAGACAGTAAGGACGTTAAAAAATATGGTATAATGGAATTACAAATTTTCCAGTTCTGAACTAGTATTCGGTAGCAATGTTACTATTCCATTGCTACCTGAATTACTAAACTTAGGTCGTTAAACTAGATGTTAGGGACTATAAAACTATGGTAAAACCATTTATAATCAATGGCGCAACAATCATTACTGCCTTCAAAACTAGAATTCGTTAGCATCTAACTAGAATTCGTTTGAATCTGGTTAACCAATAAAAAATTCATCGTAGTCGAAAATAAATACACCTACTTGATTTAAAATATTAAATAAACCAAAAACCCACCTTATATAGTGGTGGGTTCTTGTGACGAAATGTAATATTATTTCTTTATCTAAACATGGAGTGCTCTATTATCTGTCGCTGCTAAAGCAGCTTCTTTTACTGCTTCTGTAAATGTAGGGTGAGGATGAGACATTCTTGAGATATCTTCAGCAGAGGCCCTAAACTCCATAGCGGTTACGGCTTCTGCAATCAAATCTGCACAGCGTGCTCCGATCATATGCACTCCTAAAACCTCATCTGTAACTTCATCTGCCAGAATTTTAACAAAACCATCTAGATCTCCGCTTGCACGTGATCTACCTAATGCTCTAAATGGAAATTGTCCTGATTTATATTTTATTCCTGATTCTTTAAGTTCTTCTTCAGTTTTACCAACAGCTGCTACTTCTGGCCAGGTATATACCACTCCCGGGATTAAATTATAATCAATATGCGGTTTTTGTCCTGCTAATATTTCTGCTACAAAAGTTCCTTCTTCCTCTGCTTTATGTGCCAGCATCGCTCCTTTTACCACATCGCCGATAGCATAAATATTAGAAGCTGACGTTTGTAAATGTTCATTTACTTCTATCTGTCCTCTATCTGTAAGTTTTACTCCTGCAGAGTCAGCTTGTAATCCATCTGTATATGGACGACGACCCACAGATACTAAACAATAGTCTCCTGTAAATTCTACAGGATTTCCTTTTTTATCATCTGCAGTAATAACTACTTCTTTTTTACCAGTTTTTACTCCAGTTACTTTGTGAGAAGTATAAAATTTAATTCCCTGCTTTTTTAGTACCTTTTGTAATTCTCTTGAGAGTGATTTATCCATTCCTGGAATAATTCTATCCATATATTCTACGACAGAAACATCCGCACCTAATCTTCTGTATACCTGTCCTAACTCTAATCCTATAACTCCTCCTCCTATGATTACTAAATGTTTTGGAATTTCTTTTAATTTTAAAGCTTCTGTAGAAGTGATAATACGCTCTTTATCTATTTCGATAAAAGGTAAAGTAGATGGTTTTGAACCTGTAGCGATGATCGTATTTTTTGCTTCTATAGTTTCTACAGAACCGTCAGATTTAGCTACATTGATATGAGTAGCATCTTTAAACGATCCTAATCCTTCAAAAACTTCAATGTTGTTCTTTTTCATCAAAAAGCTTACTCCATCACAAGTTTGATCCACAACAGCCTGCTTTCTTGCAATCATTTTCTCAAGATTAAACTTGATATCTCCCGGTATTTCGATGCCGTGATCTGCAAAATGCTTTACTGCATGTTCATAATGATGAGAAGAATCCAGTAATGCTTTACTAGGGATACACCCTACATTGAGGCAAGTTCCTCCCAGGGTAGCATATTTTTCAATTATTGCTGTTTTCATTCCTAATTGTGCGCAACGAATTGCTGCGACATATCCTCCAGGTCCGGAGCCGATAACGGCTACATCATATGTGCTCATAAAACGGTTTTATATTGGCGTATATTTATATCTATATTAAAACAGACCATATAAAAAGCTAAGAATTACCTACACCATTCTTACAAAATGATTAAAGTTTCATCTATTAGTAATTTGTTTGAAACTTCAATAGACATATATCGATTAACTCAATAATACATAGTCTAATTATGCACGTACTATTTTTTATACAATCCTAGGCAAATGTACAAATGTTTTACCTGATGTTATTTATACTTTCAATTTTTAATAAAAATTTGATAATTCTAACTTATACTTAGAATTATTCAATAATCAATGTACTTTTCTTTAAGTTTTAAAGAGAAGAATAAAAATTCAGTGAAAACACATATTGTTATAAAACTATCAAAGCATTATTCGTTTTAAACAAGTAAAAAAGATTCATTCAGCATAAACTACCTCAACTTAAGAGCGCTAGGTATCAAAAACAAGACAGCTCCGCTACAAGAATCTGGTAACAAGATGCTTTTATTCTGATTCTACACTACACTCTAGGCAGAGCCCCCAAGGAATTCTATTAATTATAATTTTACTTTATACCAAAGTAAAATTAGTTTCTAAAAATAATCATCACAACTAGAAAAAAGCTATTTGTTTTATCTAAGAAATATTTAGCAAAATATTTATGGCTAAAGCAATAATACGAGTGCCCAAAAAGTTATACTTTTAGCTATGGAAAGAATGCAAGGCTAATTACAATAAAAATTCTAATACTATGTACAGTATCTTTTTACTATAAAAGGCTTTATTATTCCTAAAAAATCAATCATATACAACCAGATCTGTCAAATGATCTAAAGTTATTTATATATACATAGAATGCGTTATTTATCCTATTTATTTTTAGTCACTATCATTATTTTATGGAGTTCTTGTCGCAATGATTTTGAATCAGATCCGAGTACTGGTAATCTTCAGTTCTCTTCTGACACTATATTTCTAGATACCATTTTCACTAATATTGGCTCCAGCACCTATAGTTTTAAAGTATATAATCGTACGGATGATGACCTTACTATTCCCTCCATTACTTTAGAAAAAGGAGAAAGCTCAAATTATCGACTTAATGTAGACGGGATTCCCGGAAAGTCTTTTGAAAACATACAGGTATTAGCCAAGGATAGTATTTTTGTCTTTGTAGAAACTACAACTGACATTACCAACCAAACTAATGAACCAGAGTATTTATATACTGACCGTATTCTTTTTGACCCAACGGGAAATGTACAGGATGTAGACTTAGTAACTTTAGTGAAAGATGCCATTTTCTTATTTCCGTCACGAGATAATATGACAGGAGAAGTAGAATCCTTACTACTGGGAGAAGATGAAAACCAAGAAGAAATAAGAATCGAAGGATTTTTTCTGGACGATGACGAGTTGAATTTTACCAATGAAAAGCCTTATATTATTTATGGATTCGCTGCGATTCCTCCTGGAAAAACCTTAACCATAGATGCTGGTGCAAGAATACATTTTCATGAAGGATCCGGGATTATAGCTTCTAATACTGCTACTTTAATAGTCAATGGTGAAGTAAGTACGGACCCTGAGTTGTTAGAAAATGAAGTCATATTTGAAGGAGATCGCCTTGAACCTAATTTTAGCGATGTCACTGGCCAATGGGGTTTCATATGGTTGACCGCAGGTAGTACCGGACATCAAATAAACCATGCAACTATAAAAAATGGAACTTTAGGGATTTTAATGGACTCTAATGATGGGAGTACGGATCCTACGTTAACCATTACAAATACTCAGATCTATAATAGTGCTTTGTTTGGCTTATTAGCTCGTACCGGCAATGTATTAGGAGAAAACCTTGTTATCAATAATGCTGGAATATCATCTCTTAACTGCTCACTGGGAGGTACTTATAACTTTAATCATTGCACATTTGCTAATTACTGGAGCGGTAGTAGCAATAGAAGTACACCCTCTGTACTGATAGATAATGTCATCTTTTTAGAAAATGATGTTCCATTTCCTTTGGATTTACTAGAGGCTAATTTTACCAATTGTATTATTTATGGTAACAATAATCTGGAGTTAGGTTTTATCCAAGATCCAAACAAGCTATTTAATTATAAATTTGAGAATTGTCTGATTCGTTTTGATGATACCAGAAATGAGATTGAAGACGATAACCCTTTATATGATTTTAGCGACACCAGTCTTTTCGAAAACGTATTTTTAAATGAAAATATAGATTTTAAAGATTCGGCTAACAATCTTTTACAGATCGGAGAAGAATCCTTTGCGAATGGAAAAGCAAGCACCCCTACCTCAGGAACGGATATTCTGGGGACTCCCAGAGATATGAATGCACCCGATATAGGGGCATATGAGAGCATACTCTTTGAAACGATGGATAATTAATCGCTAGCATTTATAAACTTAAGACAATAATACGTTAATTGCTAACAAACTAACTAAAGTCAATTTACGCAAACACATTCTTTGGTATAAGGCTGTCTAATCTCTGACAGCCTTATATATAATTTAAAAACTGTATGATTCTTTATATAGAATCTTATTATTATTTCACAACTTTAAGAAGTTGTTCTATTTGTTGTTGATCCTTCATCATATTAATCTCTTCCTTCTTTTTACCTTGACTAGCTTGGATATAAGCATCAAATATGTGACTAAGATATATAGGAGAAGTGTTACTTTTATAACTTACTCCATTATGACAAGAAAAACAATTTGCCAGATTATCTACAGCAATATTAGAAATCTCCTTCTGAAACGTTTGGGTAAAAGTCTCCATAGAAATGTTAGCATTATTAAGAGAACCACGTGCTGAAGATCCTGGTGCCGCCTTCCCAATGGCTCCCTTAAGACTTACAATCTTCTTAGCTTGTTCAATAGGTGTCATACCATCAGTATCTATCCAAATTGATCCTCCGTAGAAATAATTTTTCCAGACATCTGTAAGCTTCGTTGCTACACAATTATTAATATCACTAATATTATCAAAATTGATCGGTTCTGATTGACTCGTAGTCATAAATCCAGTAGCATCTCGTGGAACACCAAATTGGAATAGGTCATATACTTTATGAGGTATCAATGGTGCCTTGGCAATTTTATCATACGTTATACCTCCCAAACCTGTAGTTGTTCCCTTACTAAATAATAATTTATCAGTGGTGGAAACAGCAGAGTTAGTTTGCCAATTATATACAGGAGCAATATCTGAATGCTCAAAAGTTGCCCAAATAAATTCCGGATGATTTTCTACGACACCCACTACGTGCATCCCTAATAATGCCATCTTCGTATTTTTATAAGTTACACCATTATCAATACTTAAAGCCGCTTCTGTCACAAAATAATTGTCTATTTTATCCGCTGGAATAGCAGCTACTTCTACCCACGAAACTTTTAGTTCCAAAGACCCTACAGGAAAGGTCGCTAAATTATTTTCTGGTAATGTCCCTGCTTTAAATTGTGCCATAAAATCCTCGGCTGCAGTCATCATAGTAAGACTGGTATGAATAGAATAAAAAACAGTAAAAGATTTATTTACATCTTTATTATAAGAAGGGTTAGTTGTTAAAACACCATTATCTGACCCTGCTTGTTCTGTATCGGTCAACACAACATGCGCTCCTGCCTGTTGAGGAATTTTAGCCATGAGATCACTTACCTGTATAATTTTACTTTGATTCAAGAATAATGGAAGCGTATCATCAGGTTTAGTTAACCATAAAAATTTCTGCCAAGACCACTGGTGAAAAATACAATTTGTCGTTGTTGATACGTCAAAAGGACTTCCTTTTCCTTCTAAAGGCGCAGGTGTTTCCTGATGTGGAAACCAGCTAGGTGTACAAGAACAAATTGTATCCATTATAACTTCATTATATGCCACTTCCTGTTTGATGTTACTATCTTTATTTCCTTCTTTTTGACAGGATATAAAGCTCATTATCCCTATGATTACTACGAATAAAATTCGCAGAGCTGATGTAGTTTTAGTTTTCATATTTTTCTTAGTTAGTGGTTTATTATAAATAACACTCATCGCAATGATCATTATTAATAATTAGGTACATATCCAAATTTATATATTATTTCCCCAAAAAAACCAAGGGTAAATACCCTATTTTCTCTCCTGAAAATCATACAAATACTAATCTGTATTTTATTTTAAATTCAATTGTATCATATAGTTTGACTTAGTATTTAAAACCTAAATTGTTTTATATTGCCTGATTATTATAGTTTCGTACTCAAAAACACTTAGTATAATGGTGGTAAATTCTTATCTTTTTACATCTCAAAGACTCGGTTTCAGAAACTGGGCTATTGATGATCTTAATGAATTTTCTAAGATTAATAATGACGATGATGTCATGGAGTTTTTTCCTTTTAAACCTTCCAGAGAAGAATCAAAAGCATTCATCTTAAGAATGCAAAAACACTATGAAGCAAAAAAATTCTGCTACTTCGCTGTAGATCATCTAAAAACCAAAAAATTCATAGGATTTATAGGGCTTTGCAGTCAATCTTATATAACAGAACTGTCACCATTTGTAGACATTGGATGGAGGTTAAAAAAAAGCATCTGGAATCGGGGTTTTGCTACAGAAGGAGCAAGAGCGTGTCTGGATTATGGTTTTAATAAAATTGGTTTACAAACTATTTATTCTGTAGCTTCAGAAATCAATGTAAAATCAGAACTTATCATGAAAAAAATAGGAATGCATAAAATTAAGAATTTCAAACACCCTAAATTGAACACATATCCTGCTCTAGAATCTTGTGTGTTTTATAAAATATCTAATCCAGATACAACGCAATACCGTTAGTTCATATCTTCTAAAAAAAATAGCGATTACTAGAATATCAATATCCCAATTATAGTACATTATTATTATTTCTCCTGTAATTCTTGTTAAGTTTTATCGTCATTAGAATACTAACCGCAATTCTATCATTTTGAAAATAAACAGAAAAATTAGAATAATACTCATTGTATGTATAGTATTAATGAATATAAGTTGTGACCAAATCTCTAAAAATATCGTTCGCAACACCATTGACAAAAACCAGAGGATCGAAGTTTTCAATGATAACTTAATATTAACCAAAGTAGAAAATACAGGAGCAGCGTATAGTATCGGTTCAGAACTTCCATATACTTTAAAAATAATCCTATTACAAGCTCTACCTCTATTAGTTTTGTTTTTCCTATTGTTTAAAATTATTAAAGAAACAGAGTATTCTAAGGAAACAATTATCGGTATTACCTTTATTGTGGGTGGTGGAATTGGTAATATATACGATCGTATTATTTATAGATCTGTAACTGATTTTTTAATCATGGATTTGGGATTTATTAAAACTGAAGTTTTTAATATGGCAGATGTTTCTGTAATGATAGGCTCCTTTATTATTATGACTTCTGTACTTTTAAATCGCAAAGGATCATTTTTTAAACATTAATTTCATACGCTTACTAAATCATAACTATGTATTCTATGAAGAAAAACCATGATCATGTTGAAAGTAAGTAATGACACCCTAACTACTGACATCAGCAAATAATTGATCCATACGGTACTTTTACAAAAAAACGCATCACTAAAAAGCAATGCGTTTTTTATAATAAAATTAATTTGTATAATGAATAGTAGTTTATTTATCCTACAAATAAGGGCTTATCTGCCATCATTGTATTTACGTCATTAGCTATCTTATGTAATTCTTCTTCATTTTCAAAATTAACGATAACACGATCAATCAGTTCTACTATCGCAAGCATATCATCTTCTTTTAATCCACGAGTAGTAACTGCAGCAACTCCAATACGAATACCAGATGTAACAAATGGCGACTTATCATCAAACGGCACCATATTCTTATTCACTGTGATTTCTGCAACTCCTAATGCTTCTTCTGCTTGTTTACCTGTAACTCCTTTATTACGAAGATCGATCAACATCATGTGATTATCAGTACCTTCAGAAATTACTTGATACCCTTTCTCTACCAAAGCCTCTGCCATGGTAGCTGCATTTTTCTTTACCTGAATGATATAATGTAAAAACTCATCTGTTAATGCTTCTCCAAATGCAATTGCTTTTGCTGCAATAATATGTTCTAAAGGTCCACCTTGATTACCCGGAAAAACGGCACTATCCATTAAAGAGGACATCATACGTTTTTTTCCGTTTTTTAGAGTGATCCCAAATGGGTTCTCAAAATCTTTACCCATAATTATCAAACCACCACGTGGTCCTCTTAGGGTTTTATGTGTTGTTGTCGTTACTACATGACAATGAGGAACCGGATCAGCAATCACACCTTTAGCAATCAATCCTGCAGGATGTGCTATATCAGCCATCAAAATTGCACCTACACTATCTGCTATCTCTCTAAATCTTTTATAATCTATCTCTCTGGAGTATGCAGACGCTCCTGCGATAATAAGCTTAGGTTTTTCTGCAGTTGCAATTTCCTGAATCTTATCATAGTTTAATCTACCCGTCTCCTTCTCCACTCCATAAAAAACCGGAGTGTATAATCTACCAGAAAAATTAACCGGAGATCCATGAGTTAAATGTCCTCCGTGAGAAAGATCAAATCCTAAAATCTTATCCCCAGGTTTAATACATGCATGAAAAACTGCTGTATTCGCTTGCGATCCAGAATGAGGTTGTACATTGGCATACTCGGCCCCAAATAATTCCTTAGCTCGATCAATAGCAATTTGCTCCACTACGTCTACTACAGAGCATCCTCCATAATATCGCTTTCCAGGATATCCCTCGGCATATTTATTTGTTAAAACAGAACCAGCTGCTTCCATCACTTGTTCACTAACAAAATTTTCAGAGGCAATAAGCTCTAATCCGTTAATTTGGCGCTCTTTCTCGTCCTGAATTAAGTCAAAAATCTGTTCGTCGCGTTGCATGTTATATAGTTTATAAATAGTGGCGCAAAAATATAAACATTCCTTAACATAAGATCATGGAATACTAATAAATATAAACATTTTCTTCACAATTAGAAAAATCGTAATTTTTAATTAACTTTCACATAAATAAAATATTTAAAACGTTCTAAAATTATATATTTGATTAGATAAGTAACCAACAACATTCTAAAAAAAATACAATGCCCATAACAGCAAACAATCCTACCAGAAAAACCTGGATCAAGACTCGAGCCAAAACGGATTTTCCTATTCAGAATATTCCTTTTGGTGTCTTTCTGACCAGAGATGACATTATTACTATAGGTACCCGTATTGGAGATACCGCTATCGATCTGGGAGCACTGCATCAACTTGGATATTTTGAAGGTATTCCATTAACGGATGACATTTTTTTACAAGATTCTCTAAACGATTTTATTTCTGACGGAAAAAAGACCTGGAGATTGGTTAGGAATAGAATTGCAGAAATTTTTGATGAAGAAAATGATCGTTTAAAAAATAATGAGGAACACAGAAAGATAGTGCTGTTTACGCTAGAAGAAATTGAAATGCAACTTCCTGTAAGTGTTGGTGATTACACTGATTTTTACAGTAGTATTGAGCACGCAACTAATGTAGGGCAAATGTTCAGAGATCCTGATAACGCTTTATTACCTAACTGGTTACACATGCCTGTAGCCTATCACGGTCGTAGTAGTTCTATTATACCATCAGATATCCCTGTACATCGTCCACAAGGTCAAAAACTGGTAAATGGAGAAGATCAACCTATTTTTGGTCCTTCTCGATTAGTTGATTTTGAATTAGAAATGGCATTTATAACTACCGATGCTAATTTATTAGGAGAGCCTATTCCAATTGCGGAAGCAGAAGATTATATTTTTGGATTGGTATTATTTAACGATTGGAGTGCTCGTGATATTCAAAAATGGGAATATGTTCCTCTAGGACCTTTTCTTGCTAAGAATTTTGCTTCTTCCATTTCCCCCTGGATTGTGACTCTTGATGCACTAGAACCCTATCGAACCGCAAGCCCTAAGCCGATCAAAGAACAACTCCCCTATTTACAATATAAAGGTGCTAAAAGTTTTGATATCAATCTGGAAGTAGCTATTAAACCTGAAAATTTAAAAGAAACTGTCGTTTCTAAAAGCAATTTCAAACATATGTATTGGAATATGTCTCAACAATTAGCACATCATACGATAAATGGCTGTCCTGTAAATTCAGGGGATTTAATGGGCAGTGGTACTATATCCGGGCCTACTCCGGATTCTTATGGATCTATGTTAGAGTTAAGCTGGAGAGGAGAAAAACCCGTACAATTAAAAGAAGGCGGAAGCAGAAAGTTTATTGACGATAATGATACTGTAATTATCAGAGGTCATTGTGAGAAAAACGGAGTACGAATAGGATTTGGAGAGGTATCAACTAAATTACTGCCCGTATATAAGAAATAAAAAACAGTACGATTTATTCAAAAACCTCGGATACCTGCTATCCGAGGTTTTTTTATTATCTTCTGGCATCAAAGTTGTTTAATACTACCCCAAACACGATTAATTATGAATAGATTTCTACTCCTGGTAATGACCCTAATTTTGATATTTTCTTGTAATAGTGTAAAGAAAACCGAAAAAGCACTAAATACCGGAGACTATGATGAAGCTATTTCTATTGCACTCAGTAAACTTAGCGCTAATAAGAATAAAAAAGGAAAACAACCTTACATGCTAATGTTAGAAGAGGCATTTGCAAAAGCCGTGCAACGTGACCTTAATGCAATTGATTTCTTAGAAAAAGAAGGGAATTCAGCTAATTTGGAACGTATTTACAACACTTATAATACATTAAAAAACAGACAAGAACGTATTAGTCCTATTTTACCACTTTATCACGTCGCTCAAAAAAGAAAAGTAGATATAGTAATGGATAATTACAATGAAAGAATTATAGCTACTAAGAAAAAACTATCAATATATCTGTATCAAAATGCCAATACACTAATTTCTAAAGCTACCACAAAAGTGGAGTATCGCGATGCTTATGATGATTTAATCTACTTAAACAAAATCACCCCTAATTATAAAGATACAAACACCCTTATCGAGGAAGCACATTACAAAGGAACTGATTTTGTGAAAGTGACCATAAGAAATAAAACGAATGTAATTATCCCTAAAAGATTAGAAGCAGATTTACTTAATTTTGACACCTATGGATTAGATGATTTATGGACTGTTTATCACAGCAAACCTCAGCGATCAATTACCTATGATTATGCTATGGAAGTAGCTTTAAGAAGAATAAATATTTCTCCCGAAAAAATAAGAGAACGACAATTAGAAAAAGAAAAAGTAGTAAAAGACGGTTGGGAATATCTTACTAATAATGAAGGAGAATTCATTCTTGGTGAAGATGGTAAAAAGATAAAAGTAGATACCATGAAAAAAGTAAGATGCGAATATTATGAATACACTCAATATAAAAGAGTAAATATTTCTGGTAATGTACAGTATAAAAATATAAGCTCTAAACAGCTTCTTGACGCGTTCCCGCTATCGAGTGAATATGTATTTCAGCACGTTTATGCTAATTATAATGGTGACAAACGTGCTTTAGACGATGATTTAAGGCAATTTCTTGGATTACAAGCGGTTCGATTTCCTACAAACGAACAGATGGTCTATGATTCTGGTGAAGACCTAAAAAATAAATTAAGAAATATTATTAAAACATACCAATTTAATTAAGAGTTCAAGCCAAGTAAACTCACAAATAAGCTATCGATTATATAAACTGATGCAATACCTGTGGTGTAATTTCGCTATGTGATGCATGATGAACCGCAACTTCATTACGAATTACAATAAATTGTGGAGATTCATGAAGCACCTGAAATTTTGCTGAGATTTCTGAAGAAATATCTCTGTAATTTAATAAATCCAAATAGTATAAGTCTACTTGATTTTCCGATAGATCAAAACTACTTTCAAAATTACGAAATACCATTTTACTGATACCACAACGAGTGGAGTGTTTAAAAATGGCTTGCGTTTTTGTCTTAGAACCTTCTGCAATTGAATTGAGCTGTTCGATAGTTTTTAACTCTTGCCAAGGTAACGCTTGTTTTTCTTCTTTTGGTTCTTTATCTCCTGATCCAAATATTTTATCAAATAAACCCATTATTTTTCTTATATTTTATTCTATACAAACTTAATCAAAATGATTCTTATTATGAAAAGTAATCAGGTATTGGTCGTAACAGTATAAGAATGCTTACATTGTGTCAAAAAGTCACCTTGGCAACAAAATTTTCAAGACATTTTGACATTATACTCTAATGGGAATACAATTTGATCTTCTTGGATCAAACCAAAATAAATAATTATGAATTTTAATAATTTCACTATAAAATCACAAGAAGCCATCCAGCATGCTCAGCAGCTTGCTCAAGAGTTAGGCCATCAACAGATAGAAAATGAACATATTTTTAAAGCTATTTTTAAAGTAGATGAACATGTGCTTCCTTTTTTATTAAAAAAATTAAACGTAAACCTTACTCTCCTACAACAGATATTGGACAGCACCTTAGATAGTTTTCCTAAAGTAACGGGTGGAGAGTTGCAATTATCGAGAGAAGCTTCAAAGACTTTGAATGAAGCCAATATTATTTCTAAAAACATGAACGATGAGTATGTATCTATTGAACATGTAGTCATCGCTATTTTTAAATCTAAAAGCAAAATTGCTCAAATTCTAAAAGATCAAGGCGTTTCAGAAAAAGATCTAAAAGAAGCGATCAATGAAATTAGAAATGGAGAACGTGTTACATCACAAAGTGCAGAGGAAACCTATCAATCCTTAAACAAATATGCTAAAAACTTAAATCAATTAGCAGAGAGCGGTAAACTAGACCCTGTTATTGGGAGAGATGAAGAAATTCGTAGAATTTTGCAAATTCTTTCTCGTCGTACCAAAAACAACCCAATGCTTGTGGGAGAACCTGGTGTGGGTAAAACAGCTATTGCAGAAGGATTGGCTCATCGCATTATAGCTGGTGACATCCCCGAAAATCTAAAAGACAAACAAATTTATTCTTTGGATATGGGTGCATTAATTGCTGGCGCTAAATTTAAGGGTGAGTTTGAAGAACGACTAAAAGCTGTTATAAAAGAAGTAACCTCTAGTGATGGCAATATCGTACTCTTTATTGATGAAATTCATACACTGGTTGGAGCTGGAGGTGGCCAGGGAGCAATGGATGCTGCAAACATCTTAAAACCAGCTTTGGCACGCGGTGAGTTAAGAGCTATTGGAGCCACCACATTAGATGAATATCAAAAATATTTTGAAAAAGATAAAGCATTAGAAAGACGTTTTCAGAAAGTTAATGTAGAAGAACCCGATACAGAAAGTGCGATTTCAATTCTGAGAGGAATCAAGGAAAAGTACGAAACACATCACAAAGTCAGAATCAAAGATGAAGCAATTATAGCCGCCGTAGAATTATCTCAGCGCTATATTACAAATCGTTTTTTACCAGATAAAGCAATAGACCTGATGGATGAGGCAGCGTCTAAACTTCGTATGGAAATTAACTCAAAGCCAGAAAACCTGGATGTATTGGATCGCAAAATTATGCAACTGGAAATTGAAATTGAAGCGATCAAACGTGAAAATGACAAAACAAAGCTAAAGGCATTAAATGCTAATCTTGCTAACATTAAAGAAGAGCGAAATGAAATTTTTTCTAAATGGCAAAGTGAAAAAGAAGTTGTAGATGCCATTCAAAACACAAAAACCAATATTGAAGAATACAAATTGGAAGCTGAACGGGCTGAACGAAATGGCAATTATGGATTAGTGGCAGAATTGCGGTACGGAAAAATCAAAGATGCTCAGGAAAAATTAGAAGAGCTACAAATACAATTAGATCAGCAGCAAAGTAAATCATCTTTAATCAAAGAAGAAGTAACCACGGATGATATCGCTGAAGTGGTAGCAAAATGGACCGGTATCCCTGTAACTAAGATGTTACAAAGTGATCGTGAAAAGTTATTGCTATTAGAAAAAGAATTGCAAAAACGGGTTGTTGGTCAAAAAGAAGCTATCCAGGCAGTGAGTGATGCCGTAAGAAGAAGTCGTGCCGGATTACAAGACCAAAAGAAACCAATAGGATCTTTTCTATTCTTAGGAACTACTGGCGTAGGTAAAACTGAATTAGCAAAAGCACTAGCAGAGTACCTTTTTGATGATGAAAGTGCTATGACTCGAATCGATATGAGTGAATATCAAGAAAAACATTCTGTAAGTCGATTGGTAGGAGCACCTCCCGGATATATAGGCTATGAAGAAGGCGGACAGTTAACAGAAGCTGTGCGAAGAAAACCATACTCTGTAGTATTACTGGATGAGATCGAAAAAGCGCATCCAGACACCTTTAATATTCTGTTACAAGTATTAGACGAGGGTCGATTAACAGATAACAAAGGAAGAACCGCAGATTTTAGAAACACCATCATTATCATGACCAGTAATATGGGAGGTCATATTATACAGGAAAAATTTGAAGCAGTAAAAGATGTTGATACCGCCATGGAAAGTGCTAAAATCGAAGTTATGGGATTACTAAAACAATCCGTAAGGCCCGAATTTTTAAACAGAATTGATGACGTCATTATGTTTACTCCACTGACAAAGACTAATATAATGGACGTTGTGAGATTGCAACTTAAACAAGTATCCAGAATGCTCGAACAGCAAAATATAACACTGGATGCTACTGATGAAGCAATTGGAGTACTTGCAGAAAAAGGGTTCCAACCAGAATTTGGTGCTCGCCCAGTGAAAAGAACGATACAAAAAGAAGTACTAAATCAATTGTCTAAAGAAATTCTTTCTGGTAAGGTTACTACTGATAGTATCATCCTGTTAGATTCTTTTGATGGCACTTTGGTATTTAGAAATCAAACAGATGCCGTTTCCTAATACAATTCTAAAAAACTTTTAGAACTGAAATAAATATAAATTAAAACAAACAGAAGATTTCTTTTTATTTAAATAAAAAGAGATCTTCTGCTTTTTTAGTACCTCTATAATTCATTTAAACACTTATTTCTATTTAGAATATACCAATTGGTATATTTTTTAGTATATTTGAAAATAAATGTTTTTGAAAATGCTCACAAAAGCCGAACAAACAACAGAATTCATTATTCAGACCGTTGCTCCTATTTTTAATAAAAACGGATATTCAGCAACTAGTCTTAGTGACATAACCAAAGCTACCGGATTAACTAAAGGTGCTATTTATGGTAATTTCAAAAATAAAGAAGAACTAGCTATTGCAACTTTTACCAGTACGGTAAAGAGTATGTTAAAACGTATTACAGATCATCAATCCCAAAGTAACTCTCCTATTAGAAAATTATTTCTCGTTACTGATTTTTATAGAAATTACTATGATTACAGTAAAGAAATGGGTGGTTGCCCTATACTGAATACTGGAGTAGATGCTAAACATCAAAGCTCACTAGTTTTTCAACACGTACAACACACCATTACTAAAATACAAAATAACGTTAGTAAACTTATTGATGCAGGAAAACAGACAGAAGAAATACATCTACATATTGATTCAATGTTATATGCTAAAAGACTATATACTATGATCATTGGAGCCATTTTTATGACACATACCATGAATGATAATAGTTATTTATTAGAAACTATGGATCAGATAGATGTTTTGATTCGTACCGAATTAAAAATTTAATTTTTTTAACTCAAAATATACCATTTGGTATAAAATGCATTGTAAAAATGCTATTAAATTGAAACAAGAGCACTATTTACCTTTAAAAACAAAACTTATGAAAACAATACTAAAAACACCAGAAACCAAAGCTATTATTAGATTTCAGGATTGTGATCCTTTTAACCATCTTAACAATGCAGAATATCTTAATTATATGATTAATGCTAGAGAAGATCAAATTATCGAGCATTATGGTTTAGATCTTTTCAAAATGGCGCAAACCCAAGGTGTTAGCTGGGTAGTCGGAACGAATCAGATTGCCTATTTAAAACCAGCTTTATTAATGGAACATGTACTTATTGACTCTCAATTATTTTCTTTCTCAGAAAATGAATTAAATGTAGAAATCAGGATGTGGAATCATAATAAAACAGAACTAAAAGCTGTATTATGGAGCTCTTTTGTGCATTTTAATTTGTTAAAACAAAAACGCTGGAATCATACTGAACAATACATGGAATTGTTTAAATCCATTGTTAATCCATTAGATGCTAAGTCCTTTAATGAAAGAATTTCCGAATTGAAACCTAAAAAAGTGTAACATCTTTATTTTTATAGCGTCCTATATATACACAATAATCTCTAAAACTTAATCAACATGAGGTACTCCAGAGATCTAAAACCTTTTTATAATAAAAACAGCACCTATTTTTTTATTGCTTTTCTAGCGATTGCTTTAATATCTATGGGTATCGTTGTTTGCCAATTAGGGATATTCGGGTAATTTATAAACCATATATATATTCAGGCTTACTTTCTTTTTATACTCCAGTCACTTCTATAATATCTACGGGGGTTAAAGTTATTCGCTTTATAGTTCTCAGAAATAAGACATATTTTCCATACCGCAATACATCTAAATAAAAAAACAATCTTTACACACTAAAAGTAATCCTAGCTCGTTGAAGAAAAACAATTAATTTTTTCAATCAACTTTTATTAAAACCATCATGAATTTCAAGATTACTTTTATTTTCTTTTTTCTAAGTATTATTTACATTCCTCACATTAAATCGCAAAACGCTGTTATTAATTATGACAATGCTTCTTATCCTTTTGGCTTAAAACCAACGAATATTGGTACAAATGATATAAAAGACAGTTATATCTCCTGGAAAAACAATTTTGTTGATGCCAATTGCAGCAATAATGCAGCAAGAATAAAATTTGATCAACCGGGATTCTCTGTATCAGAAGGAATTGCATACGGAATGTTACTAGCTGCTTACGCTAATGATAAAGAATTATTAGATGGTCTATGGACTTATTACAAAACTCATATGAATGGTAATGGGGTGATGAACTGGAAAATAGAAGGATGTTCTACGGTTGTTGGACAAAATGGTGCTACAGATGCAGAATTAGATGCCGCTATTGCATTGATAATTGCAGGAAATCGTTTTGGAAATAACAGTACGTTTGATTATCATCAGGACGCTAGGAATTTAATTGCTGCTATGAAACAACATGAAGTTGAAGCAAATACATATGTATTAAAACCAGGAGACGCGTGGGGAGGTTCAGAAAACACCAATCCTTCTTATTTTGCACCTGGTTACTTTAAAGTTTTTGGAGAATTCACAAATGACAGTTCATTTTGGAATGCAGTTGTAGATAAAACATATCAAATTCTTAATGCGAATCTTTCTGTAAACAACGCGGTAGATTGCTTAGTTTCTGATTGGTGTAAAGCTGATGGGTCTTATTCTGAAATAGTTCCCTGGGCTCACGAAGCTGGCAAAACTTTTTACTATGATGCGGGTAGAACTCCTTGGAGAATTGCAACAGATTATCTTTGGTATGGTGATTCCAGAGCCTTAAATTATGTGCAGAAATGTGAAAACTTTGTAGATTCTAAAGGTGGAATTGATCAAATTAAAGCTGGTTACAAACAAGATGGAACCGTCATAGGCAATTATACTGATCCTGTCTTTACCGGATCTTTTGCTACTGCTTTACAATCTTCATCAGACCAAAACAAGGTAAATCAAGCATATACAACATTAAAAAGTCAAACCTCTACTGCTTATTTTGCAGCGATACTCAGAAACCTTTATCTATACACAATGACAGGGAATCTTTATAATCCATTAAGTAGCAGTGCACTTTCTATTGATGAATTTTTATTGGATGGCAATAAAATAGAAATATACACAGATATCTCACGCAATATCTTAACCATTGATTCTTCTATAAAAATTGATAACGCTGTAATTTATGATATGAGTGGAAAAACTGTACTTATTAATAAAATAGATTCTGACGTCCCTGAAATTAATATTGAATCACTAAATACGGGAAGCTATATCCTGCAAGTAACCTCAGAAAACAATGTGGCATCAAGAAAATTTGTAGCCTATTAAACAATTCTTATCGTAAACTAACATTTACCTCTGGGTTATTTATTAAAATTATCCAGAGGTTTTTTTATACTCAATTTCCTTAATCATTAGTTGATCTTGAACTACCAATAAAGGCTCTCAAGAGAACAAATATTTCCTTTCTATAAAAAATTAAAATAAACTACCTCAACTCAAGGGTACGAGATATAAGAAAAAGCACCTTGCTACGTAAATCAGAAAACGAACACTCATCATTCTGATTTCTGAGTCTAAATATCTTGGTTCTATCCACTACATCCAGCATAAAACCTAAGAGTATTCTATTAACCAAAGTAACTGCTCCTCTTGAACAATAATAGTTTTTATGCTAATTCTCAAAAAGACTTCATAAAAACTTATTTTTGTGCATCTAACTTATAGTCATGTCCCTAAAAAAAATAGATGTCTTTATTTTATTCTTTATGTTAAGCAGTTTTATTGTATCCTGCCAAAACATAGAAAAAACTTCAACTAAAAAGACGTATGAAATCAAATACCTAGATGAATATGTTATACAAGATGATTCTATTTTTAAAAGCTCTACCATCGGTGGGTTATCTGGCATAGAATATCGCGCTGCAGAAAACAAATATTATATTGCTTGTGATGATCCCAAAAGCCCCAGGTTTTACAAGGCATCCATATTAATAGAAAATAATTCTTTTTTAAAAATAACATTTGACACAGTAGTAAAATTAAAAGACTCTAAACATCATTTTTTTACCTCTAGCGCAGTTGATATCGAATCCATCAGAGCATTTGATAAAGACACATTGATTTTTTCCAGTGAAGGATCTATTAAAAATAATCAGGATCCTTCTGTTTTTTTAACAGATTCAGAGGGCAATTATATTGATCAACTGATACTTCCATCCAATTTTCTTGCGGATGCTTCTGGTCAAAAAAATCAACCCAGACATAATAAAGCGCTTGAAGGTTTAGCAAAAGACATACAAGGTCAAGGATACTGGGTTGCTATGGAGGGAACGTTAGAACAAGATGGTGCAATGCCTACTTTTACAAATACGGGTGCACCAATCAGAATTACACATTTTGATATGGCATCTAAGAAAGCTGACTATCAATTCACGTACCCTCTTGATAAAATCGCTAAAGACCCTAAAGATCAATTTGGCGTGAATGGAGTCACAGGAATCATACAACTTTCGCAACATCAATTCTTATGCATAGAACGTGGATATGCTGCAGGTTATGGATCACAAGGAAATACTGTAAGAATTTATCTGGCAAATACAGAAAAAGCTACCAATACTTTGAACTTTTTATCACTAAATGATAAAAGACCAGTAAGTGCTACTAAAAAACTATTGTTTGATTTAGAATCTGTAAGAGACCAGTTAACTGATCGTATTGTTGATAATATAGAGGATATAACTTTTGGACCTACGTTATCAAACGGTAATCAATCCTTAATCCTGGTATCTGACAATAATTTTAATCCTCCTTCTATTCAAATCAATCAATTTATCTTGCTCGAATTAATTGAAACGCTTATCTTAGAATAATGAAATCATATCGTATACTATATCTTCTCCTTTGCCTCATTGTTTTTAATGGGTGTGCTCAGAAAAAAAGCAAGAATTCTAATATAACCAAGTATATTTTAGTAAGACACGCGGAAAAAAACATCAGCGATTCTTCTGATCCTGATCTGACTGCAGCAGGAATACTTAGAGCAAATAACCTGGCAGAAATGTTTAAAGAGACTACTATTGATTTTGTCTTTAGTACCGATACAAAAAGAACAATACAAACAGCCACTCCAATAGCAAAAAGTAAAAAAACAGAAATCATCACCTACGATCCCCGAGATTTATATACAGATGATTTTAAACTAAAAACAAATAATAAGACGTCTGTAATAGTAGGTCATAGTAATACAATACCTGATTTAGTCAATAAAATAATTGGTAAACAAAAGTATAAAGATATTAACGAAGAAGACTACAGTAATCTATTCACCATAACTATCAAAGGTGATACAATTACGGATCATCTCGAAAATTACAACTGATTTTCTAGCATATACACATATATATTTTCCAACGCTATTACAGAAAGTAATTGCAACCGATTTTTCTCAAAAAGGGTATCTAGCGTAGCTAATGAGGTAGATATATCATCTGTCTTGTAATTTTTATAATCAACAAACCGAATGCCTTCTATAATTCTTGGATTATACGCTTCTCTAAACCTTATTCCGCCACCATTAACTGCATATTTATATGCAAAATAATCTACGGTATAGTTTTCTTTGTGTATCCAATACATAAACTCGTCTTCAAAATCTGTACCGCCGCCTTCCTCATCAAAAGTTATATGCATTTTATAATATAAATTTCCTCTTATCGTAACCTCCCCTACCATTTTCTTACGGACTGCCGCTGCATTTAAACCATAAGGTAAATTTGCAAAATAATGAACAGAATTAATACCATCACTGATACGAGCCACGAGTGAATCTGGCACTTGCTGATGACAATTATTGACAGTTCTTGACAATCCATTATTAGTAAGAACATCATGCAGTAAGTCATCACCTTTTTCTATACGTCGCTCTAACCGATATAATCCATTACTACGTTCACTACGATATTGTTTTCCTCTAAAAGTAAAGTCAATGATAGCATCTTCAAATTTGGATCCTCCAGCATTCTCTATGGTTTTCTGGATAATATCCTGAGCAGAAAACTGACCAAAGCTTATCATAAACCATACGGCTATTAGTATGAAAAATAGCATTAGAAATTTCTTTACTGAATTCATATTTTAATATAGGTTAATTAGGTAACTTTTGTCGAAATATAAAATCATAACATACATCAAAATTCATAATTTTTTTGACAGCGCGTGTTTAAAAAATCAGGTTATAAAGTTAATTATTTTCAAAACTTAAAAATGATACCTATTTTAACAAACTTAAAATTTAATAAAAATGCAACTGATACATCACACTCTTTTACTTTTTGCTGTATTAATGACATCTACATTGGTAGCGCAGAATACTGCTGCATATGAATCTACATTACAAAAATTCCAAGAACATTTTAATGCACAAGAAACCGACGCTATTTTTGAATTATATAGCACACAGGCACAAGAAGAAATGACTAAAGAAGGAATTACTCAATTCGTTAAAGGCTGCTATGGTCAATTTGGAAACCTTAAGGAATTTATATTTATTGAAGAAGTAGAAAATGTATATAGCTATTCTATACTCTTCGAAAAAGGCACTTTACTTATGGATATTCAACTTGCACCTGATGGAAAAATAACAACTATTCAACTACAAGAACCATAGTTAAAACAATCATTTACAAACAGTACTTTCTTTAAAGAAAGCTTTTGTACTTTTGTCATTGTTGCGGATAGACGCAATAAAATACTATTATGAATAAGAATAAGAATAAAATCAATATACTGAATAGAAAAGCCAAATTCGAATATGAATTTTTGGATAAATATACTGCTGGTATCAAACTAGCTGGCACAGAAATTAAAGCCATCAGAGAAGGGAAAGCCGGGATCGCAGAAAGCTTTTGTGAATTCCATAATGGAAGGGAATTGTTTGTAATTAATATGAATATAGAGGAGTACTCTCATGCCACATATTTTAATCACAGTCCTAAAAGTGAACGAAAGTTACTCCTTAACAAACAAGAATTAAAAAAATTAGAGAAAGAAGTGAAAAATTCAGGACTTACCATTATCCCTACCCGATTATTTGTTAATGATAGAGGATTAGCTAAGCTGGATATTGTTTTAGCACGTGGTAAAAAGCTATATGACAAAAGGGAAACTATAAAGGATAGAGATAATAAACGTACATTAGATCGCATTAAGAAAGATTATAAGTAGATCTAAGAACTCATTCAATTACTATAAGTTATTTTTTAAGCACCATATTATTTGTAGTATTTATTTCTAATCTGTTCCATTTTTGTATCCAACCTTTTTTCTTAACCCTCTCATTATAAGTAGTCAAATCAAAGTGAGGAGTAGGATTTACTGTAAGATTAAATAAATCTTCTAAACCATAGGGTGCAATATATCTTATTTGATTTTTGGCGTTGAGTCTTACGGCTAGAGAGGTGGCTGTTTCTGGCCAAAATGAAATTGCTTCATTACAATCTGTATATTGATTGTGTTTATTTTTGATATGCATCCTGGCCTGATTTTTTACAGACCAATTTAATATGGATTGTTTTATCTTTAATTTATTTTCTATTAATAAATCGCATTCTTTAGATGATTTTGAATGATCATAATATATGACGTCAATATCATTAAGTTTTGTTCTCTTTTCTCCATGTAAATGATCCCATATTTTATTTCTAACAAACCCTGCTCCAATCCAGCAATCGTTTAGATTTAAATCCCTGACAAGTTTCAAAACTGCAATCATCCATGCGTCATTATAGATGATTTCTTTAAAGTATCTATCTAAATTCTGATCCATTTTTTTAATTGACAATCCATCTTTTTCCTTATGGTAAAAATGGACTTAAAGACTACCTTTACTTAGTTCTTATCCTCTAACAGTGGTACAAAACGAAACTCTCCAAACTCACGTTTCTCAAATTCTTTTTCACTTTTGCGAATAAAAAGTGTCATTACCTGAGGATCATTACCTACCGGAATTACCAGGCGCCCTCCAATAGCTAACTGACTTAATAATGGTTTAGGTACATACGGTGCTCCAGCCGTAACAATAATTCCTTTATAGGGAGCATACTCTACTAATCCTTTATAACCATCGCCAAAAGATAAGTGCTTTGGTCGATATCCTAATTTAGGTAAAAACAGTTTTGTTTTCTTAAACAACTCTTGCTGTCTCTCTATACTATACACTTTAGCGCCCAACTCACACAGAACAGCAGTTTGATATCCAGAACCTGTTCCGATTTCTAATATTTTATCACCTCGTTTTACTTCTAATAACTCGGTCTGAAAAGCGACAGTAAAAGGCTGAGAAATAGTTTGATCAGCACCTATAGGGAAGGCTTTATCCTGATACGCGTGATCATCAAAGCCAGAATCCATAAATAAATGCCTTGGGATTTTATTTATAGCGGCCAGAACCTCACTATCTTTTATTTCTTTTTTGATTAATATATCAACCAGTTGTTTTCTTTTACCGGCATGTTTGAGCGTATCTTTAGATTTCATTGGTGTCGTTTAGCTCGCTAAAATTACATAAAGATTTTAAAGATTGACAAACTATTATGCCTTTAGATTGATTATTTGACATTTTAGAAAGAATTAAGATTCATAATTTATAAATAATACTATTTTTGTGTAAAATATTACAATATGCTCAAAGCCGGTATACTTGGCGCAGGACACCTGGGAAAAATTCATTTACGTCTTTTAGAACAATCAGAAAACTATCAACTTATAGGATTTTTTGATCCGAATGAAAAACATGCGAAAGCTATTACAGAAGAATTTGGTTATCAACAGTTTAATTCTTTACAAGAATTAATTGATGCCGTGGATGTGGTAGATATTGTCACTCCTACTTTTGCTCATTTTGATGTAGCAAAACAAGCAATTGAAGCTGGTAAACATGTATTTATTGAAAAACCAATTACCAATACGGTAGCTGAAGCTGAGGAACTTATAGCATTGGCAAAGAAACACAATGTAAAAGGTCAGGTGGGGCATGTAGAGCGTTTTAACCCGGCATATACTGCTGTGGCAAGTAAAATTGACAATCCTATGTTTATTGAAGCTCATCGCCTTGCCGAATTTAATCCGCGTGGCACTGATGTACCTGTAGTGTTAGATTTAATGATCCACGATATTGATGCCATTCTTAGTGTAGTACATTCTGAAGTAAAAAATATTAGTGCCAGTGGTGTATCAGTCATTAGTGAAACTCCGGATATCGCTAATGCCAGAATTGAATTTGAAAATGGATGTGTTGCCAATTTAACAGCAAGTCGTATTTCACTTAAAAATATGCGAAAAGCACGTTTCTTTCAGAAAGATGCATATATTTCTATAGATTTCTTTGAAAAAAAATGTGAAGTGGTAAAAATGAAAGATGCTCCAAAAGAGCCAGATGATTTTGCTATGATTCTTCAAAATGCAGAAGGTATAAAAAAACAAATCTATTTTGATAACCCTGATGTTCCTTCTAATAATGCAATATTAGATGAACTGGATACATTTGCACTAGCAATACAAAATGATACCACTCCTATCGTTTCATTAACACAGGGAAAAAAAGCTTTAGAAATAGCATTAAGAGTAATTGCTTGTTTTAAATAATGCATTTTTAAAAAAAATATTTCTGATCGCAAACAGACCAAGGCTGTAATGAATTAATAACTATCTAAACAAGTATCATATCAGCTACATATATTGTCAACATAATTTTTAGATTATAAATAGTAAGTTAACACACAAATAATACTATAAAAAATGAAAAATATAGCAGTAATTGGAGCAGGAACTATGGGAAATGGTATTGCACATACGTTTGCTCAAAAAGGCTTTAAAGTTCAGTTAATTGATGTTTCTCAAGACGCATTGGATAAAGGGTTAGCAACTATTTCCAAAAATCTTGATAGAATGGTGGCAAAAGAGAAAATCACAGCAACAGATAAAGACGAGACATTAAATAATATCACCACATTTACCACGATTAAAGAAGGTGTAGAATATGCTGGATTAGTAATTGAAGCTGCTACAGAAAACGTTGACTTAAAATTAAAAATCTTTAAAGAATTAAATGCAGCATGTCCGGAAGACACGATTCTTGCTACTAATACTTCTTCTATTTCTATCACGCAGATCGCTGCTGTTACAGATAGACCTCATATGGTAATCGGTATGCATTTTATGAATCCGGTTCCGATCATGAAACTGGTAGAAATTATAAAAGGATACAACACTTCTGATCAAGTGACTCATACGATTATGGAGCTATCCAGAACCTTAGACAAAACTCCTGTAGAAGTAAATGATTATCCTGGATTTGTTGCCAATAGAATCCTGATGCCAATGCTCAATGAATCTATAGAAACTTTATATAATGGAGTAGCCGGCGTATCAGAAATTGATACAGTTATGAAATTAGGGATGGCACATCCCATGGGACCACTACAATTAGCAGATTTTATTGGTCTGGATGTATGTCTTTCTATTCTTAATGTAATGTATGAAGGTTTCAAAAATCCAAAATATGCTCCTTGTCCTTTACTTGTTAATATGGTCACCGCTGGTAAATTAGGTGTAAAAAGCGGAGAAGGGTTTTATGATTATTCAGAAAACAGAAAAGCAGAAAAAGTAGCAAAACAATTTGAGTAATAAAAACCTTATAAAAGTCGGGCAATTCTTACTAATTTGTATTTCTTTATGGGGATGTAAGGATGTGATAGTATATAAAACTGATAGGAATAATTCTTCATTACCAAATACTTCACAAATTAATACTCAAAAAAAAGTTACTCAAGAAAACCTAACCAGACGTGAACGAATTCTGAAAACAAAAAGAATTGTTGATAGCGCTCATAAAAAAGCGGAATGGCAAGAGGTACGGGATGGGTTGTGGAAAAACAAATTCGATGATATTGGTTTTAAGACAAGAGAAGTAACTGAGGAAGGTATTTTTATTACCCGATATATCACTCAATTATGCTGTGATGGTATGTACTTAAAAGAAGTTATTGATACCAATTCATTTAGATATTTAGGCAGTTCATTTTATAAAGACAAAAAAAATATTTATACACATTACACTACAGCTAGTGGAGGTAATTTTAGCATTGTTGAGGATGCTGATCATAATACATTCAGAGTACTAGGTGACTGTTATGCAAAGGATAAATACAATATCTATGGAGAACGGGCGATGGTTATGGATCATGTAGATTATAAAACCTTCAAAACCAAAAAGGGAGTTGGTTGTTTTGCAAAGGATAAGAACGGGTATTATTTTTGGGGTGATACCTATACACCATCTTCCGATTCTGACAAAGAAAGTCTCTTAATGATCAATAAATTAAATGAATAATACATGTACAAATTTATATTGATAACTTCATTTCTTTCTGTTTTGTGTATAAAAGAAAAAAAACTGGAACGATCTCATCAAGAAATTGTAGAAGCTACTCCTACTCCATTATCTACACAAGATCCATATACATTTTATGACACTATTTTTAAAGAAAACCCTGAATATATAGCAGATACTTTTGATTTTCCTGTGGGAAAACCTAACGGAAAAGGATATTATAATGCATTAAAATTTGGAAAAAACGCACATCTGGGAGATGATTGGAACGGCGTTGGTGGAGGAAATACTGATCTTGGAGATTCAATTTATTCGATTGCTAATGGCTATGTATCCTTTGCTGAAGATATTGGTGGTGGCTGGGGTAATGTGATACGGATTGTACATCGATATAATGGCAAATATTATGAATCTTTATATGCTCATTGTGATACTATAGTAATTAAAAAGGGAGGTTTCATAAAGAAAGGAACATTAATAGGTACTATTGGTAATGCGCACGGCATCTATATGGCACATTTGCATCTGGAACTGAGAAGCAATATCTTTATGGATATCGGTGGTGGTTATGCTACAGATACAACCGGGTTTTTAGATCCCACTCAATTTATAAAAGAGAATTAATGACTAAATTAATTATAATTTTATTATCTGTATCAACGTTACTAACCTCAGATATTAAAAAAAGAGAACTGAGTTATTCAATAGTAATCGGTGGAGCTGATCTTATTGTCGAAGGGTTTATAAAGAAAATTCAAAAAAATCAAGGTGTTTGGGATGATAGCTATGAATTGGAGATTACCGATGCTTTAAAAACTAATACAAGTAGAAAAACAATCAATGTTGAGATGTTTAAAGAATGGACTTGTGACTTTAGAAAACGACCGTTTGCAATGAATCAAAAACTATTACTTTTTCTCAAAGAAGGTGGTAATGGCTCTTATCAGATTATAAATGGAAGTACCGGAGAGTTGATTATTGAGAAAGACACTATTGTTAATCCGATAAGAATATTTAGTTATAGATCACAAAATTACCAAATATTTAAAGAAGCTGTGCAAATGTTTGCTGATTCTTATGAATACAAAGGACCGTTATATAAATATGGAAATGAAAAAACACCTTTCAAAGTAATCAAATCAGAAAATGAAATAAAAAAAATGCAAGGTAAAAATACATTGTTTGAAGTTTTAACCAGAGACCTGATACGTTACTATAACAATACTAATAACTAATTGTATGGCAATCATAAAACCATTCAGAGCGGTACGCCCCATCAGAGATAAAGTCTCTTTAGTAGCATCCAGATCATACCAAAGCTATACAGAAGAGGAAAGAAATTCCAGAATGAATTATAATCCATATTCTTTTCTTCATATTGTAAATCCCGGATATAAATATCAGAAAGAAATCTCTGGCGAAGAGCGTTACCAATTAGTTCGTAACAGGTATCTGGAGTTTATAGAAGAAGAAACTTTTATTAAAGATGAAGACACTTGTTATTACGTCTATAAAATAATAAATCGTGAGCAAGAATCGTTTTGTGGTATTATCGCTGCTGCCAGTGCGGATGATTACGCTACTAATGTGATTAAAAAACATGAAGATACACTAACTAATCGCGAGACCACGTTTAAAGAATACCTAAAAACAGTAGGTTTTAATGCAGAACCTGTACTTCTTACCTATCCTGATAATGATACAATTAAAAATGTTATAGGAACTATTATTGAAGAGCGAGCAGAATACGAATTTACAACAACCAACAGAGAAACACATTACGTATGGAAAGTAACTGACCAAAAACAGATTACACGAATACAACAAGCTTTTCAATCCATAGAAACCATTTACATTGCAGATGGTCATCACAGAACCTCTTCTTCATTCTTACTAGCACAGGATTTAGCCTCTAGTAATCCACAGCATCAGGGAACAGAAAACTATAATTTTTTTATGAGTTATCTGATTCCAGAATCCGATCTAAAAATTTATGAGTTTAACAGATTGATTAAAGATCTAAACGGATTTTCAAAGGAAGAGTTTTTAATTCAATTAGATCCATGGTTTAGAATAGAAAATCGTGGAATTGAAGTATATAAACCATCAAAACCTCATCATTTTAGTATGTATCTGGATGGTGAGTTCTATTCTTTATATTTGAGAAAAACAAATTATGAGTTTAAGAATGCTTTAGAAGAACTGGATGCTCAAATATTATATACTATTATTTTAGATCCTTTATTAGGCATAAAAGATTTGAGAAATGATAGTAGAATTGAATATTCTCATGGCAAAGAGGATATTGTATTGGTAAAAAGTAAAATTGATCAAGGTGAATTTAAAGTCGGTTTTGGCTTATTTCCAGCAACTGTAGATCAGATGAAAAATATTGCTGATCAAGGATTAACAATGCCACCCAAGAGCACTTATATAGAACCAAAACTAAGAAGTGGAATTACAATTTATGAATTTGGTGATTTTTAAAAAAGAAAAGAATGAAGACACACACTATAACTTTCTGTTTAGAAAATTAGGTATCTTTACAACTTATGAGTGCTATAGAAAAAAAACTGCAACACATACTAAAATCCATCCCAGAAGAAGTAACATTAGTCGCTGTATCTAAAACAAAACCTATATCTGACCTGATGGAAGCATATACGGCAGGGCAGCGAATTTTTGGTGAAAACAAAATTCAGGAAATGACAGATAAATGGGATCAAATGCCCAAGGATATTATCTGGCACATGATAGGTCACGTACAAACAAATAAGGTGAAATATATGGCTCCTTATGTAGACACCATTCATGCTGTAGATAGTATGAAACTTCTGAAAGAAATTAACAAACAAGCTGCCAAAAACAATAGAGTCGTTAATTGCCTGTTACAAATAAAAATTGCGGCAGAAGAAAGCAAATTTGGACTTAGTGAAACTGAGGCAATCCAATTAATACAAGCAGAAGAAATACAGCATATGTCTAATATTCGTATCACAGGATTGATGGGAATGGCTACTTTTACTGATGATCAAAAGCAGATTAAAGACGAATTCGATATGATAAAATCTCTTTTTGATACCCTAAAAACAAAATATTCAGAACTAAACACATTGTCAATAGGGATGAGTGGTGATTATCAACTTGCTATAGATTGTGGGAGTACTATGGTCAGGATAGGTAGTTCTATTTTTGGAACCCGTAATTAAACATAATAAAAATAGAATAATACAGGAGATTACCAGTAACGAATGATGTACGCAATTTTAGATATAGAAACTACAGGAGGAAAATATAATGAGGAAGGAATTACAGAAATTGCAATATATAAATTCGATGGACATGAAGTTATCGATCAATTCATCACCTTAGTTAATCCAGAAAAACCTATACAACCATTTGTTGTAAACCTCACGGGTATTAATAACGCCATGCTTCATAATGCACCAAAATTTTTTGAGGTAGCAAAAAGAATTGTAGAGATTACAACGGATTGTGTTATTGTGGCACATAATGCTAATTTTGATTATAGAATCTTACGAACTGAATTCAGTAGGCTTGGATTTGACTATAAAAGACAATCATTATGCACAGTCGAATTATCTCAAAAATTGATTCCTGATCAAAAATCATATAGCTTAGGGAAACTGGTCCGAAACCTTGGCATCCCTTTATCAGACAGGCACAGAGCTTCAGGAGATGCGCAGGCAACTGTAAAACTTTTTAAACTTTTATTATCAAAAGATCTAGAAAAATCTATTATCTCAGCAACTGTACGTAAAGACACTAAAAAGAAAGTGGATGATAAACTCCTTAAATTAATAGAAAGTGTACCCTCAGAAACCGGAGTTTATTATATGCATAGAGAAGATGGCAAGGTTATTTATATCGGGAAAAGTAAAAACATCAAAAAACGCCTGACTCAGCATTTTACAAATGATAATAAGAAATCAAAAAAAATACAAGACGAGGTTATAACTGTAACATACGAAATTACCGGAAGCGAACTAGTTGCTTTATTAAAAGAGAATGAAGAAGTAAAACTAAATCGACCCAAATATAACAGAGCACTTCGCAAAATCAAATTTGACCACGCATTATACCAATTTACAGATGATCACGGTTATATAAATTTAAAAATTGACAAAGCAGATGGACGCAAGCCTAATATAACAACCTTTACTAACGTCCAACAAGCCAAATCCTTAATGCATCAATGGACAGAAAAATATCAACTGTGTTTACAATTAGTAGGATTAGAAAAGGGCGATAGTAATTGTTTTAAATATACAATAAAGGAATGTGAGGGAGCTTGTGTTCTAGAGGAACCCTCAGCAACATATAATATACGTGCACAAGAATTGATACAAGCCAATTCTTTAGAAAATAAAAACATATTGGTGATTGACCGAGGTAGAACTGTCGGCGAAAAAAGTATTGTATTAATTGAAAACGGAAAGTTTGCGGGAATTGGTTTTTATAACCTTAATCACCAGGTCAATAATATAGAGATTTTGCGCTCTATTATTACCCCGATGAGCCACAACCGAGATGCTAAACATATCATCCAGAGTTATACCCGTAAAAACAAAAGATTAAAAATTGTTACACTTTCTCCAAATGAATAAAAAACTACTTCTACATTACTTTCTCTTTTTCTCATTAATATTACCAGCTCAGGAGAGTTACAACTATAAAAACATGGTTGTTAGCAAGGCTGACCTTGCTAATACCACTTATAAAAATGATAGTACTGCGGGAGCATTGCATATATTCGAAAAAGGATATAGCAGAATAGAAAATGGCAAAAACTATAATCTACTAACAGATTATAAAAGAAAAATAAAAATACTCGATAAGGAAGGCTATACCAAGACTAAAATCGAAATTCTGCTTTATAAAGATAAGAACAATAAGGAAAAACTAAACAATCTAATTGCGCACACATTTAATCTGGAGAATGGAGAAATTGTAAGTACAAAAGTAAAAGAGAATGATATTTATGAAGAAGAGTACAATGAAAATTATACGCTGGTTAAGTTCACTTTTCCAAATATAAAACCCGGATCCGTAATACGCTATTCATATCAACTAGAATCACCATTTGTATTCAATTTTAATGGATGGGATTTTCAGGATGATATTCCAAAATTGTATAGTGAATATATTACCGATCTACCTGGGAACTATACATACAATATTAAGTTAATTGGCCCATTAACGTTAAGTACTAATGAATCTTCTATTATCAAAAACTGCTTAGAAGGAGGAAGAGGAGGTTCTGCCAGCTGCTCACATAATATTTACGCTATGAAGGAAATACCTGCCTTCAGGGAAGAACAATATATGACCGCCAAAAAGAACTATTTTTCCCGAGTACAATATGAACTAAAAGAGTTTAAAGGTTTTGATGGAAGTAATAAAAAATATACAGAGACCTGGAAAAGTGTTGATAGAAAGATTAAAGAAAATCCTAACATCGGTATACAACTAAAAAAAGCAGGTATCACCAAAGCAATTTTACCCGATTCTATAACCATGGCTCCTAATACGTTGGAGAAAGCTAAAAGCATTTATTACTACATCAATACTACATATGCTTGGAATAAAAAGTTCACTATTTTCAATGATTTAAGCATAAAGAAGGTAATTGAGACAAAAACAGGAAATGTTTCAGGAATTAATATTCTGCTTCATAACACTTTACAGCAACAAGGTTATGAAGTGCATCCCGTTTTATTATCCACCAGAAAAAATGGATATCTCACTAAATTACATCCCGTAATTTCTGATTTTAATTATTTAATCGTACAATTAAGACTGGGAGAAAAAACATATTTATTAGATGCTACAGAAAAAATGCTTCCTTTTGGTGATGTTCCTTACAGATGCCTTAATCAACAAGGAAGGCTCATGGATTTTAAAAACGGAAGTTCATGGATTGATATCAAGCCTACCATGAGATCTTTTTACTATTACAAAGAAAATTTAAAACTTACGATAACAGATAGCATTTTTGGTGATCAAGAATTTGTGTATGGTGGATATCACGGGCTTGCAAAGCGTAATTATATCAATGAAAGTTCTGAGGCTTCCTATATCAAAAATATTAAAGAGCAAGATGAAGAAATTAAGCGCACCAATATCACTATTAAAAACAAAAATCAGTTAGAAAAACCTTTTATAGAAAAAAGAACTATTCATTATCCTTTGAATCAAACTGAGGGATTAATTTTTATCAATCCTTTTACTAAGCCCTTTTTTGATGAAAACCCATTTAAGTTAAATGAAAGAACCTACCCTATTGATTTTGGATATTCGGATTCTTACACCTACACTATTAATCTAGAAATACCCAGTGGATATGAATTTATAGACATTCCAAAAAGTGTGAAATATTCTTTGCCTAATGAATCAGGATCTCTGAAATTACATTTTAACAGAACTAATAATCAACTATCAATTAATCACATAATTCATTTTAGATCACCATATTATTCTACTGAATATTATACCTATTTAAAAAAATTCTTTAACCTTATAATTGATTTAGAGAACAATACAATCATAACTGTAAAAAAAGGAACATAAATTTTTAGTATTTTAGACAACCATAAATTTTAAATAAAAAATGTCGAATAAAACCTGGAAACATAAGCTACATGAAATTATATATGAAGCAGATACACCTGCTGGCAAATTATTTGATGTCGTTCTACTTATTCTTATCATCTTAAGTATTGTTTTTGTCATGATGGAAAGCGTAAAGGGGCTTTCTGCGCAAACCTACACCTACTTATATTATGCAGAGTGGGTTATTACTATATTTTTTACTATAGAATATATAGCAAGAATCATTTCTATAAATAAACCAAAAAACTATATTTTTAGCTTTTATGGTATTATTGATCTTTTATCAACTATTCCATTATATCTTTCCTTATTTATAGTAGGTTCAAGTGCTTTATTAACCGTTAGAGCGCTCAGATTATTACGAATTTTCAGAATATTAAAGATTTCCCGATATGTTGGCGAATCTAATCGCCTAGCTAAAGCTATAAAAGATAGTAAAGCTAAAATCTTTGTATTCCTATTTGCTGTCGTTGTTGTTTGTATTATATCGGGAACCTTGATGTATATTATAGAAGGAGAAAAAAGCGGTTTTAAAAGTATCCCTATTAGCGTATACTGGTGCATTGTTACACTAACTACTGTTGGTTATGGAGATATAGCTCCAGTAACCCCTATAGGTCAATTACTTGCTGCTATTATTATGATCATGGGATATGGAATAATTGCCGTACCCACAGGTATTGTAAGTGCTGAGTATGCTGCTAGCCAAAAAGCTGCCATTGTTCATATAAACTCTCAGGTTTGTACAAATTGTCATTCTAACAAACATCAGGACGGAGCTAAGTTTTGTAATAAATGCGGACATACACTATTTAATGACTAAAAATCTTATTGTCATCACCGGCCCAACTGCTATTGGAAAAACAGCATTAAGTATTCAATTAGCGAATCATTTTAATTGTGAAATCGTTTCTGCGGATAGTCGGCAGTTTTACAAGGAAATGAGAATTGGTACTGCGGTTCCAACACCAGAGGAATTAGCAATGGCGCCACATCAATTTATACAAAACAAAAGTATTATCGATACATATACTGTGGGTGCTTACGAAAAAGATGCGTTACAGAAAATTGAAGAATTATTTATAGATCACAACTACGTAATTCTTGTAGGTGGTTCTGGTCTGTATGTTGATGCTGTTACCAGAGGGCTAGATAATTTTCCTACTGTTGATCCTAAGGTGAGATTACAACTAAAGGAAACATATCAAACTGAAGGAATCGAACCCTTACAACAACAACTAAAAATATTAGATCCTATATATTATAATAAAGTAGATTTACAGAATACACACAGAGTAATGCGTGCACTGGAAGTGTGTATCAGCAGTGGACATATGTACTCATCTTTTCTCAACAAACCTCTTAAAAAAAGACCTTTCAATACTATAAAAATAGGAATCAAAGCAGAACGACAGATTATATATGATAGAATAAATCAGCGGGTTGATCTTATGATGGATGAAGGATTATTAGATGAGGTAAAGAGCTTGACACCTCATAAAAACCTAAATGCCTTGAATACGGTCGGTTACAAGGAACTTTTCGCTTATTTAAATAATAAATGGGATCTAAATACTGCAATATCCGAAATTAAAAAAAACACCAGACGTTTTGCCAAGAGACAACTTACCTGGTTTAAAAAAGATCTGGAAATACAATGGTTTGATTATCAGGACCCATTGGAAAAAATTACGCGATATATAGAGAAAAAGGTATCAAAAAATATGTAGTTGTCTATGCTTGTTTATTATAAGATAGTACTTGACTCTTATCTTTTCTATATGCTACTTAAAATAATAGGGGAATAAATTATTATTATTAATTACGTAACATTTTATCGATTCAAGACATAAACTAGTAATATTTTACATTATGATAGCATAAACCTCTATGAAAAAATCAATTAATTACATATTATTATTCTTTTTGATTCTAAGTGCCTGTAGTAAAAGCGATGAAAGTACAGACAAAGAACCTGAACCAGAAGAACCGGTAATTATAACGGCTACTGAACCTTGTTTAATATCAGATTTTGATGTTCTAGAAAACAGCACAATTGTAATTAACTGTTTATTGGATTTAGAAGGACAATATGTAGCTATCCCATCTGGAGTAACCTTTATATTTGATGGCGGAGATATTGTTAATGGAACACTTAACTTTTCCTCTGCTGGTAAAATTGACGATGAATTATTAAATTCTAAATTGACACTAGAAGGCGATGTACAATTAATAGGAAATCAATTTGAATTAATAGCGTCAAGGTGGGATATAATAGAAGGTAATATTACAAGTGAAGTAGCTGAAAGTAATAAAATTAAAATAAATGAATTATTGGTATCTATAGATTCATTGGTTATAGAAAGAGAAGTAGATTTTGTCATAAATAGTTTAGATGCTTATTTTAAAGTAGATGGGTTTGATCATAATAATAACTCATCTGTCAGAGAAGGAATTGTAATACCAAGTGATTACAATTTACTATTATCAGATATGGTATACTTCAGAATGTATCCTAATGATAATCAGAAACCTACTTTAATGTTTATTGGAGACGGCGTGGAAAATATCACAATTACTGGAGGTAATTTTATAGGAGAAAGAGATGAACACGATTATTCTCAAGGAGCTCAAGAATGGGGTCATTTGTTGCGTATAGGTGGTGCAAACAATATAAGAATAAGTGAAGCTGAATTTGTTGACGCAATGGGGGATGGAATAGATGTTCATGGATATGGACATTCATTTGATCCACATCATATTGCTAGTACAGAAGTATATATTATAAATAATACATTCAGAAGAAATAGAAGAAATCAAATATCTGTAACTGCAGGAAATCATATATACATAGAAGATAATAACTTTATAGATTGTAGTATCCATACAGATGGTTCACAAGGCGTTGCTCCCGGTTTTGCTATTGATGTAGAGGCATATAGAGCTAATGGTTTAGAATATGAAATTGCAGAAGATATCTATATAAAAAACAATATAGAAAGTGGTAGTAGAATTGGTGCGTTTACAATTCATACAGGAGATAGAGTAACTATCGAGAATAATACCGTAGAAAGTTTTATTTCATATTCAACCACAATCGGTAGTAAAATTAACAACAACATTATTAAAGGTGTTACAGATTTTCATCTTAATGGAGGAGTTGCAATTTGGGCAGGAAGATATGATAGATATGAATTAAATTATAATAACGAAGTAATTGGTAATACAATTGAAAATTACGGTACTGGTATACTAGCTACAAATGTTGATCTTACAGTAGGTGATAACAAAATATTAGAATGTATTAATGGAATTACTTTAGAAGAGATTAAAGACTCAGACTTTTATGATAATTTTATTCAAAGTAGTTTGGTAAATTCTGCAGGTTATCTTTCAGGTGCTGCAGCAACTTTTATAGATAATGTTACAATACGACAAACAGATGAAGAGTCTATTTTTATAGATGTAAATAGAGAGCCTTTTAAATTTTTTGGCATAAATAAAGAAGCAGAATACTCAGATTATACAATAACAATTGATAACAATAGTGTAACCTCTCCTGGAACATCAACATTAGCCTCTAGAGGTATTATATTTACAAATAATTTAATAAAAGAAGGAGGTATAAGATTAGCTAGTGCAGAAAACACGAATATTACGAAAAATGTAATCACTACGACTACGGCAAATGCAATAAGAATTGATAGTGGGTGTTCTGATATAGATATCACAAATAATATGCTTACAACAACAATGTCGTGTATTTTTGAAAATAATATAGATGGCGTAAATATTCAGATGACAGGAAATGTTTGTAATGAATTATAAATGATTAAGATGAAAATATTAACCTCAACATTGTTAATCTAAACACTCTTTTTACCTCTTATACTAAAGAAGATAACGCTCATATTAATCCAGAAAATCCACAATCAGCCAATAATAACTGTAATACAATCTTATTTACTATTGGTATTGATAAATATAAAAAAAGAAAATATAGTCTTCAAAAACCGTCTAATAGATTAATAAAGATAAGCTATACAAGTTACATGAAGTATAACATTTGAATTTGATCGTAGACAAATTTTTAATGGGATACTTAACTCTTTTCCTCTAACTGTAAAATAGATGGAGAATTAGCTCATTCAGGATTGACGGTTCATGTGATATAAATATATCTGGAAACTTATTTGAAAGCACGAATGATAAATCTTTTTACATAGGAACAACAATTAACAATTAGTAGTGTTCCATAAATTGTGTAAACAAAAAAATAGGCAAGAAATTAATGACTGGTAGTATCTCACCAAGTGTGTAAAGTTTAAAATACGGAGGTCGCGACCTCCGTATTTTATTTTTTATTAACTTTAAATTTTATGCACTTATGAAGAAAGAAGATTTCATTACCGAGGATTTTTTGA